>NZ_CP040824.1 GCF_005887635.2 Paroceanicella profunda
GCACCGTCCGCCCGCTGGAATCGCAGATGGCCGACGACGCCCCGCTCTGGCGCGAGATCGCCACGAAGCACGGCCTGGCGGAGCCCGAGCTGGCCCGCCTGGCCTCGCCCTGGCACACGGACGCGGACCTGGGCCGGCCCATCAGGTGTGCGACATGTCAAGAGCCGCCGCAGGGGCTTCGCCGGCTATCAGGCCACCGATGACGCTTTCTTCGACCTGTTCACCCGCCTGCGCGCGGACCGGCTGATCCCCTGATCCGGTCCGTCCCGGCCGGGCATCTCGCAGCCCGTCGGGCGAGTCGGGAGAAGGTCCGGACCTGCGCTCCTCCCACGCCCGGGCCGCTGTCGCGCGGGGCCCTGCGCCCTCGCGCGCTTCCCGCCGCACCGAACACGCAAAGGTGCGCGGGTCGTGAAACGTCACGTTTCGCAGTGTGAACAGGGTGATAGCGGGCCGCTGCCGGGGCGGAGCCGCGCCCCGGGGCGAAATCGCCGCTGCGCGCGTGCAGCGATGCCTGCTTTACTCCGGCCACCGCCGCAGCGCGGGCCCTGGCCGCACCGTCGAAGGCGTGCCCCGCCCGGACCCGGCCCGGCCGGGCGCACGACAGAAGCCGGACACCCGGCCGGAGCCCGGAGACATCGACATGCTGGCGACCCACAGGGCGCTCTGCGCCATGGGCGTCGTGGCCGGACCCGACCCTGCCCGAGCCGCGGACCAGCCTCGTGCCCACGCTCAACATCGCCCCGGCCACCGGCTGGCCCGAGGGCACCGCGCCGACCCCCGCCGAGGGCCTCACCGTACAGGCCTTCGCCACCGGGCTGGACCATCCGCGCTGGCTCCACGTCCTGCCCAACGGCGACGTTCTGGTTGCGGAGAGCAACAAGCAGCCCGCCGCGCCCTCCGGCCTGCGCTCCCTCGTGGAGGAGCAGCTGATGGCCGCCGCCGGCGCCGGGAGCCCCAGCGCCGACCGCATCACCCTGCTGCGCGACGCGGACCATGACGGCATCGCCGAGACCCGCACCATCCTGCGCGACGGGCTCACCTCGCCCTTCGGCATGGCGCTGGTGGGCGACACGCTCTACGTGGCGGACACGGACGCGCTGCTGGCCTTCCCCTACACCGAGGGCGCCACGCGGATCGACGCGCCGGCCACGCAGGTCGTCGCGCTGCCCTCCGGGCCGCCGAACCGGCACTGGACCAAGGGGCTCACCGCCGGGCCGGACGGCCTGCTCTACGTCTCCATCGGTTCGAACAGCGACCACGGGGAGGGCGGCATGGCGGCGGAAGCCGGGCGCGCCGCGATCTGGCAGGTGGACCCGGCCGCGGCGTCCGCGCGCCCCTTCGCCACCGGGCTGCGCAACCCCGTGGGCCTCGGCTTCGAGCCCGACAGCGGCGCGCTCTGGGTCGTGGTGAACGAGCGCGACGAGCTGGGCGACGACCTGGTGCCCGACTATCTCACCTCCGTGCCCGACGGCGCGAACTTCGGCTGGCCCTGGCTCTACTACGGCACCCGTCCGGACCCGCGCGTGGACCAGGACGCCCCGGGCCGCGTGACCAGCGCCCGCATGCCGGATTATGCGCTGGGGTCACATGTCGCCCCGCTGGGCCTGAGCTTCGCGCAGGGTGCCCGGCTGGGCCCGCGCTTCGCGCAAGGCGCCTTCATCGGCGAGCACGGATCTTGGAACCGGCGCCCCGCCAGCGGCTACGCCGTGGTGTTCGTGCCCTTCGTCGACGGCCGGCCGGCGGGACACCCGGTCGACGTGCTCACCGGCTTCCGCTCACCGCAAGGTGACGCCCGGGGCCGCCCGGTCGGCGTCGCCGTCGCCGCCGACGGCGCGCTGCTGGTCGCCGACGACGTGGGCAACACCATCTGGCGGGTGACCGCCGCGAAGTAGCGGCCCGGCACCGGGGATCCCCCCGCGCGGCCTGTCCTGCGCGGCCTGTGCTGCGCGGCCTGTGCTGCGCGGCCTGTGCTGCGCGGCCTGTGCTGCGCGGCCTGTGCTGCGCGGCCTGTGCTGCGCGGCCTGTGCTGCGCGGCCTGTGCTGCGCGGCCTGTGCTGCGCGGCCACCCTCGGGAGGGCCTGCAGCCCCCCGAGGGTGGCCGCGCAAGCAAGCGGAGGCGGGGGCGCCCGGTCAGACGCCCCGGCGGTTGCCCCAGATCAGGACGTGCAGTTGCGGCAGGATGCGGGGGGTGAACCAGCCGCGCCCGGTGGTGCGCTCCACCAGCCACAGAAGCCGGTCGGCCAGGGCCTGGGGGTCCACCGGCCGGTCCGGGTCCACCTCCGGGTTGCCGGGCTGAAGGTAGAGCGGCAGGCCGGGGTGGCGCGCGGCCGCGTCGCGGGCCCAGGCGAGGTCGGCCTCGTCGAAGATCACGATCTTCATCACGGTCTGCCCGGCGGGCGCCCCGGCCGCGACACAGGCGGCGAAGGCGTCCCAGTCCACCCGCTGGCCGCTGGAGGGCGGCTTCGGCGACAGGACCAGCGTGGCGAGATCGCCGAACCACGGGCGGGCCACGGAGCCCTGCGTTTCGCAGGCGAAACGATAGCCCGCGCCCGGCCGAGGGAGATCAGCGGGCCGAAATCCTGGATGGCCGGGTTGCCGCCGGAGAGCGACACCGTGAGCGGCTGGCCGCCGGAGAGGCGTTCCACCTCGGCAAGGGCCGCGTCCGCCGTCATCGGTGCCCAGGTGCTGCGGAAGGCGCTGTCGACCGCATGCAGGCTGTCACACCAGCTGCAGCGGTAGTCGCAGCCGCCGGCGCGCACGAACACCGTCGGCTCGCCGATCAGCGCGCCCTCGCCCTGGATGGTGGGGCCGAAGATCTCGGCGATGCGCAGGGTCATGGCCGGTACTCGGCCCAGGTCTTCGGCGTTTCCGACACTTTCACCGCGGCGGTCTCCGGCCAGCGGGCCCGGCACCACTCGTAGAAGTGCAGAGCCAGGCGCTCGGCCGTCGAATGCCCGTCCAGCACGTCGGTGAGGTGCCGGTGGTCGAAGCGATCGTCGATATAGGCCTTCAGCGGCTTCAGGTCATGATAGTCACGCACGAATCCGTCGGCGGAAAGCTCCGCCGCCACCAGCTCCACCACCACGATGTAATTGTGCCCGTGCAGCCGGGCGCACTGGTGGTCGGGCGCCAGATGCGCGAGCTGGTGGGAGGCGGAGAAGTGGAATTCCTTTGAGATCCGGAACATCAGCGGCCCTCCCGGCCCGCGACGGCGGCGATCCAGAACTCCGGGTCGTCGTAGACCGTCGGGTCCGCCACGCCGGCGATGTGGAAGGCCTCGCGCCGTTCCACGCAGGTGCCGCAGCGCCCGCAATGCCGCGCGCCGCCCTTGTAGCAGGACCAGGTCTCGGCGAAGGGCGTGCCGTGGCGCGCGCCTTCGGTGACGATATCGGCCTTGGTGCGGTGCACGAAGGGGGTGGAGAGGCGCACGTCGGCATAGCCGTCCAGCGCCGCGCGCTGCATGCGATCGAAGGCCTCGGTGAAGGCGGGGCGGCAGTCGGGGTAGATGAAATGGTCGCCGCCGTGCACGGCGGTGGCCACCAGCGCATCCCCTCCGCCGCCGCCACCCCGAAGGCGATGGCCAGCATGATGGCGTTGCGGTTGGGCACCACGGTGATGCGCATGGTCTCTTCGGCGTAATGGCCGTCCGGCACGTCGATGTCATCGGTCAGCGCCGAGCCGGTGAGGGCGGCGCCGATGGCGCGCATGTCGATGACGTGGTGCGGCACGCCCAGGCGCGTGGCGGTGGCGGCGGCGAAGCCCAGTTCCTTGGCGTGGCGCTGGCCGTAGTCGAAGGAGACCAGCCGCGAGAGCCGGCCCTCCGCCGCGACCATCTGCGCGAGCGAAACGGAATCGAGCCCGCCGGAGCAGACAACTGTCGTTTTCATTCTGAACCCTTGTTTTGATGACCGGGTAGGCTGCGACCGGTTGGGGAGGGCAGATACGCGCGTTCCGCCGCGGGTGCAACCGCTGTCCGCGCCGCCCCGGCCCCGAAGCCGCGGGGCAGGGCCACCCGGGGCGGCGCCGGGCCCGGGGTCTGCGCGTCAAGACGGGCGGGGCGGGGGCTTCGCCTGAGCCTGAGCCTGAGCCTGAGCCTGAGCCTGAGCCTGAGCCTGAGCCTGAGCCTGAGCCTGAGCCTGAGCCTGAGCCTGAGCCTGAGCCTGAGCCTGAGCCTGAGAATTCGTGGAGAGTGTGGGGGGGGCGCGTCAAGGCGGGATCGCATCGCCGCCTCGGCTGGCCCTGCCCTTCGGATCCGGGGCCGGCGCGACGAGCGCCGCGGTGCAGGGCGCGCCTTACGCACTGGGCCCGAACGGGGCGGATGACGCGGCCCCGGAGCCCACCGGTTGACGGGCCGTGCCGCCCCGGCCGCAGGGGCCGGGCGGGCCGGGATAGCAGGGGCAGGGGCGCGGCGCCCGCGCTCCTGCCCCTGTCGGATTCAGCGGTTCTGCGTCTTGCGCCAGGCCTCGAAGGCCTCGCGAGTCTCGTCCTTCGTGCAGGGGTAGAGGCCGATGATCCCGGCGCCGCCCTTCACCTGCTCGACGACGAAATCCTCGTAGACGGTCATCTCCGTCGCCTCGGCGGCCACCTCGTCGGCGATGCCGGCGGGGATGACGATCACGCAATCCGCATCGCCCACGATGATGTCACCCGGGAACACCGGGGCATCGCCGCAGCCGATGGGCTCGTTGATGGCGATGGCCTCGTTGTTGGTGAGGTTGGTCGGCGAGGAGGGGCGGGTGTGATAGGCCGGCATCTCCAGCCCGGCGATGGTGGCCGCGTCGCGGAAGCCGCCATCGGTCACCACGCCGGCGCCGCCGCGCATCATCAGCCGGGTGACGAGAATGTCCCCGGCGGAGGCGGCATCGGCCTGCTTGCGGCTGTCCATCACCAGCACGTGGCCGGCGGGGCAGGTCTCGATGGCCACGCGCTGCGGGTGCTCGGGGTTGCGGAACACGGTGAGGCTGTTGCGGTCCTCGCGGGCGGGGATGTAGCGCAGGGTGAAGGCCGGGCCCACCATGTTGCGCCCCTTCCAGCCCAGCGGCTTCACGCCCTGGATCACCTGGTGGCGCAGGCCGCGCTTGAACAGGGCGGTGGCGAGGGTCGCCACCGACACCTCCATCAGCATTTCGCGGGTAGCTTCATTCATCGGATCGGTCTCCTCGGGTCGCCCGCGGGCGCGGCGCGCCCCGGGTCGGGTCCGGACGGGTGGCGGACGAACCGCCGGGACAGGCGGTCAGGCCAGCGCGCTGGCCTTCAGGAAAGCGTCGAGCCGGCCCTGCTGGGCGTCGGTGAGCGGCCAGGCCGAGGGCGGGCGCGTGGGGCCGCAATCCTGCCCCGTGGCCAGCAGCGCGGCCTTCACGCCGGTGACATTGGTGCCGTTGAGCTCTTCGGCGCGGATGTCCTCGAAGGCGCGCATGCCGGCGATGAGCGTGTTGGCGGAGGCGTAATCCCCCGCCTCCAGCGCCGCGTGGATGGCCACGGAACGCTCCGGCCAGACGTTGATCAGCCCGGAGGTGAAGCCCCGCGCCCCCACGGCGTAGAGCGGCGGGGCCCAGACCTCGGCGAGCCCGCCGACCCAGACGATGGAGGGGTCGCAGGCGGCCTTTGCCTCGGCGAGCTTCAGCGGGTTGGGCGTGGCCCATTTCACCCCGCGCACGCCGGGCAGGGCGCAGAGATCGGCGATGGCGCGGGTGCCGATCGCGTCGTTGCGCAAATACAGCATCACCGGCAGGCCGCCGCCGGCCTCGTGCACCGCCTGCACGTAGTCGAGCGTGCCGCGCGGCGAGACGAACGGGTCCGGCGGCTGGTGGATCATCAGGGCCGTCGCCCCCGCCTCGGCCGAGGCGCGGGCGAGGCGGCAGGCATCACGGATGCCGCGGCCCACGCCGGCCAGCACCGGGGCGCGGCCGTCCACCAGGGCCACCACCTCGCGGACCATGGTGCAGGCCTCCTCGGTGGTGAGGGCGTAGAACTCGCCGGTGTTTCCGTTGACCACCGGCATGTGCACCCCGGCGGCCAGCGCGCGGTCGATGATCGGGGCGAGCCGCGCAGGCGCGATCTCGCCTTCCGCGTCATAGGGCGTCACGAGGATGCCGGAAATGCCGGTGAGGGCGGTGTCGAGGTCGAGCGCCATGGGGGCCTCCCTGCAGGTGGGCGTAGGGGCGGGTGAGCGGGGGGTCAGAAGATGTCGGGCTCGCCTGCGGCGGGGCCGAAGCCGCGTTCGAGATAGTCGAAGTCGCAGCCCTTGTCGGCCTGGGTGACATGTTGCGAGAACATCCAGCCCCAGCCCCGGGCGAAGCGCGGCTCGGGCGGCACGCGGGCTTCGCGACGGCGGGCGATCTCGGCCTCGTCCACCAGCATGTCGAGCCGACGCGCCGGCAGGTCCATGCGCACGATGTCGCCGGTCCTGAGCAGCGCCAGCGGCCCGCCGATATAGGCCTCGGGCGCCACATGCAGCACGCACGCGCCGTAGGATGTGCCCGACATCCGCGCGTCCGAAATCCGCAGCATGTCGCGATGTCCCTGCTTGATCAGCGCCTTGGGGATGGGGAGCATGCCCCATTCCGGCATGCCCGGCCCCCCCTGCGGCCCGGCGTTGCGCAGCACCAGCACGTGGTCGGGGGTGACCTCGAGGTTTTCGTCGTCGATGGCCTTCTTCATCTCCGGGTAGCTGTCGAACACCAGCGCCGGGCCCTCGTGCACGTGGAACTTCGGGTCGCAGGCGGCGGGCTTGATCACCGCGCCGTCGGGGCAGAGGTTGCCGCGCAGCAGCGCCAGCGAGCCTTCGTGGTAGACCGGGTTGGAGAGCGGGCGGATCACGTCGTCATTGTAGACCACGGCGCCTTCGAGGTTCTCGCCCATGGTCTTTCCGGTGACGGTGAGGCAGGAGGTGTCGAGCCGCGCCTCCATCTGCTTCATCAGCGCGCGCAGGCCGCCGGCGTAGAAGAAATCCTCCATCAGGTAGTCCTTGCCCGAGGGGCGGACATTGGCGATGAGCGGCGTCGTGCGGCCCAGCTCGTCGAGGTCGTCGAGGGTGAAGTCCACGCCCGCGCGCCGGGCCATGGCGATGAGATGGACCACCGCATTGGTGGAGCAGCCGGTGGCCATGGCGATGATGGCGGCGTTGCGCACCGCGCCCGCCGTCACGATCCTGTCCGGGGTGAGGTCGGTCCAGACCATGTCGACGATGCGGCGGCCACACTCCGCGGACATGCGCTGATGCCCGGCATCGGCCGCCGGGATGGACGAGGCGCCGGGCAGGGTGAGGCCCATCGCGTCGGTGATCGCGGTCATGGTCGAGGCGGTGCCCATGGTCATGCAGGTGCCCACCGAGCGGGCGATGCCGCCCTGGATGCCCAGCCATTCGTCATCCGAGATGTTGCCGGCGCGGCGCTCGTCCCAGTATTTCCACGCGTCCGAGCCCGAGCCGAGGATGCGCCCGGCGTAATGCCCGCGCAGCATCGGGCCGGCGGGCAGGTAGATCATCGGCACGCCGGCGGTGAGCGCGCCCATCACCAGGCCGGGGGTGGTCTTGTCGCAGCCGCCCATCAGCACCACGCCGTCGAGCGGGTGCGAGCGGATCATCTCCTCCGTCTCCATCGCCAGCATGTTGCGGTAGAGCATGGAGGTGGGCTTGGTGAAGCTCTCGTCCACCGAGAGCGAGGGCAGTTCCACCGGAAAGCCGCCCGCCTGCAGCACGCCGCGCTTCACGTCCTGCGCGCGCTCTCGGAAATGCCCGTGGCAGGAGTTCAGCTCCGACCAGGTGTTGAGGATGCCGATCACCGGCCTGTCGCGGAAATCCTCCTCGGCATAGCCGAGCTGCATCATGCGCGAACGGTGCCCGAAACTGCGCAGGTCATCGGGGCCGAACCAGCGCGCGGAACGCAGATCCTTCGGGCTTTTGCGGGTATTGGCGGCCATTCGAGTTGCCTCTCCTCCGATATCTCTTGCTTCATGTATGCGCAATCATCTGCCGGGATGTCAATCAGGCCATGCGAAATTATCGTCAGGACGCGGGGTGGCGGGGAATCCTTGACAGGCTTCGCCGGCCCGTGCTCTTGTCTATGTATGCGCTTACATAAGGCGCCTCCGGACGGAGTGACGCCGGTTGCAATAACCAGCCGCGGGAGCGGTCGAAGGGAGGAAGAAGAATGAAACTTGCACGCAGAACGTTTCTTGCGGCCGCGTCGGCGGCTGCGCTGCTGGCCCAGCCGCTGGTGGCCGATGCCCAGTCCCTGCCGCGCAACATGCGCATGGTGATCGGCTCCACCTCGACGGGCGGCGACACCTACCAGAATTCCGCCATCGTGGCGGACGCGCTCTCCGAGAAGCTGGGCATCAACATCAAGGTCGATGCGGTGGGCGCCACGGAGGCCTTCAAGGCGCTGGCGCGCGACCGGCGCGGCACCACCATCATGGTGTTCCACGACCAGTCCTACCTGGCCAATCTCTACGGGGTGACCGGCTACGGAGACCCGTTCGAGGAGTTCGTCGTCGGGCCCACGCTGGCGATCAACCCGGGCAACGCCTATCTGGTGCCGGCCGATTCGCCCTATCACTCGATGGAGGACATTCTGGCCGCGGCCGAGGCCGGCACCCGGGTGCGCGTGGCCATCCAGCCCGGCGGCGTGTCCGAGATCGGCTTCTCCGCGCTGAAGAACGCCGCGCGGCTGCGCGCGCCCGGCTCGGAGGAGAACATCGTGCCGGTGAACACCGGCTCGCAGTCCGACAAGAACCAGGCGATGTGGGATGATCTCGCCGACGTGATCAACGGCTCCATCCAGGCCAACGAGCAGTTCACCCAGCTGCCCGCCGACGACGCGAAGGCGATGCGCTTCGTCTGGATCACCGCGCGACCCGAGACGCTGGAGCAGGCGCCGGAGGCCGGCATGGGCGGCACCAGCCGCGACGACATGCTGAAATACGCCAGCCCGAAGACCAGCGTGACCCTCGACGGCGAGACGGACTTCACCTTCGACAAGGAATTCTTCCTGCTGTTCAACAAGGACATGGACCCGGAGGCGATGGCGGCCATCGATACGGCGCTTTCCGAGATCTATGCCGACGGCACGGTGGAGACGCGCCAGAAGGAAGCCTTCTTCATTCCCGACTACCTGCCGGCGGAGAAGGCCCGGGCGCACCTGCGCGAGAAGCGCGACACCTACGAGAAGGTGATCTCGGAAATCTCCGGCAAGAGCTGAGCGCCGGGCGCACCATCCTCCGGCCCGCCCGCACCGGGCGGGCCCCCAGTTTCCGGGAGGCAGCCGCATGGGCGATCTCACCCACGTGACCATCGCATTCGAAACCTCGCATCTCGTGTTTCCGACCCTCATCGCGGGGGTTCTGGTTCTGCTGGGCCTCGCGATCCTGCTGCGGGACAGGGCCCGCATCGCGGCGTCCGGGGCCGCCTGGCGGCAGACGTTCGCGGCGATGGACAAGCCGCGCTTCCTCGGCACCATCGCGCTCACCCTGGTGTATTTCTCCGCCATGGTGCCGGTGGGCGACCTCTGGCCGAACACCGGGCTGGGCTTCCTGATCTGCTCCATTCCCTATGTCGCGGGCACGGGCCTGTTGTTCATGCATGACCGCTCCTGGCGCCAGGCGGTGCCGCTGGCCATCGTCGCGCTGGCCGGGCCCACCTTCGTGTGGTGGCTGTTCACCTATCCGCTGTTCCTGACCCTGCCCTGAGAGGCCGACATGTTCGAATTCATCACGCCGCTCTTCGTGTCGCTGATCCTTGGCGGCACGCTGGTGGGCATCATCTTCGGCGCCATTCCGGGCATGACGGCGACGATGGCCGTGGCCATCTCGCTGCCGCTCACCTATTCGCTGGGGCTGGAGAACGGGCTGGCGCTGCTGCTCGGGCTTTACGTGGGCGGGATCTCGGGCGGGCTGGTGCCGGCCATCCTGCTCGGCATTCCCGGCACGCCCAGTTCCATCACCACCACCTTCGACGGCTACCCGATGGCACAGCGCGGCGAGGGCGAGGCGGCGCTGCGCATCGGCATCATCTCCTCCTTCGTGGGCGGGATCATCAGCCTCGCGGTGCTGTGGCTCTTCGCGCCCACGCTGGCGGATTTCGCCATCAAGTTCTCCTACGTGGAGAAGTTCCTCATCATCCTCTTCGCGCTCACGGTGATGGCGGCGCTGTCCTCGGACATGCTGCTGGGCATCTTCTCCGGGGTGCTGGGCATCTTCGTGAGCCTGATCGGCGTCTATGACGTCTCCGACGGCGGCAACGGCAAGCTGCGCCTGGTGCCGCCGGGCTGGGAGTACTGGCTGGACAGCGGCTTCTCCCTGCTGCCGGTGCTGATCGGGCTGTTCGGCCTCGCCGCCATCCTGGAGCAGGCGGAGCTGGGCGTGCCGCGCGGGCATTCCGCGAAGGACATCAAGGTGGGCAGGCATTCCGCCTTCTCCTTCTCGGTGTTCCGCGGCCAGGCGGTGAACCTGGTGCGTTCCAGCGCCATCGGCACCTTCGTGGGCATCCTGCCGGGGGTGGGGGGCTCTGCCGCCTCGATCATCGCCTACACCAACGCGAAGACCTTCTCGCGCCACCCCGAGCGCTTCGGCAAGGGCGAGCCGGCGGGCATCATCGCCTCGGAATCGGGCAACAACGGCCTCACCGGCGGGGCGCTGGTGCCGCTGCTGTCGCTCGGTATCCCGGGCGATTCGACCACCGCGCTGCTGATCGGAGCCTTCACCCTGCAGGGGGTGCAGGTCGGCCCGCTGTTCATCGGCAACAACCCGGGCACCTGGAACGCGATGATCGTGGCCATGCTGATCGCCAACGTGGCGATGCTGGTGATGATGTATGTGGCGATCCGCTGGTTCGCGCGGGTGGTCACCATTCCCAAGCACATCCTGTTCCCGGTGATCCTGATGATGTGCGTGATCGGGGCCTACACCATCAACTACGGCATCATGTTCGATGTCTGGACGCTGGCCATCTTCGGGCTGTTCGGCTGGCTGGCGGTGAAGCTGCGGCTGGAGATCGCGCCCTTCATCATCGGCTTCATCCTGGGGCCCTCGGCGGAGATCTACTTCGTCAAGAGCCTCGAGAGCTTCGGCGACGTGACGATCTTCTTCACCAAGAGCTGGATCGCGGTGCTGCTGTGGGCGCTGATCCTGGGGTCGGTCGTGCTCTCGGTGCTGCTGGCACGCAAGGCGCGGCGCGGGGAGGGCTCTTGAACTCCCCCCGCGCGGGCAGGATGATGGCCGGGATGGACACGAAGGACGATCAGCACAGGCCGCCGGCGCCCAGGCGCAGCGCCTCCCGGGGCGTGACGATGGAGGCCGTGGGCCGGCTGGCCGGCGTGTCGCAGGTGACGGTATCGCGCGCGCTGAGCGACCCCGCCAAGGTCTCGCCCGCCACGATGGCGCGGATCCGCGAGGCGATCGAGCTCACCGGCTACGTGCCGAATGCGCTGGCGGGGGCGCTGGCCTCCAACCGCTCGAAGCTGGTCTCCGCGCTGGTGCCCTCCATCACCAACGTGGTCTACTCCTCGATGATCCAGGCCTTCGCCGCGGGCATGCGCGACAGCGGCTACCAGATCATGCTGTCGGAGACGGGCTTCACCCCGACGGAGGAGGAGGAGCTGGTCGCCGCCCATCTCTCGCGCCGGCCGGACGCGATGCTGCTCACCGGCATCCACCATTCCGCCCGCACGCGGCGGATGCTGCTCGGCGCCTCCATCCCGGTGGTCGAGGTGTGGGACATCACCGATTCCCCCATCGACCTCTGCGTGGGCTTCTCCCACATCGAGACCGGCCGCGCGGTGGCGGATTTCGCCTACGAGGCCGGCCACAGGCGAGCCGGCGTGGTCTCGGCCGGCGACGAGCGCGCCCGCCGCCGCATCGACGCCTTCTCCGAGCGCTTCACCCAGCGCAGCGGCGTGGCGGTGGGCCAGGCGCTGTTCCCGGCGCAGGCCAGCCTGGAATGCGGCCGCAACGGGCTGTCCCGGCTGATCGACGAGCAGGGGCTGCGCGACGGCCTGGTGTTCTGCAGCTCCGACCTGCTGGCGCATGGCGTGCTGATCGAGGCGCAGGCCCGCGGCCTGTCCGTGCCCGGCGAGATCGCGGTAATCGGCTTCGGCGACCAGGATTTCGGCGCCTGGACCACCCCCGCCATCACCACGGTGCGGGTGGACCGCGCCGCCTTCGGCCACGCCGCCGCCCAGGCGCTGCTGCACCGGTTCGAGGGCCGCACCGACGGGGCCAGCGTGATCGACCTCGGCTTCGAGATCGTGCGGCGCGGCTCCGCCTGAGCCCCTCCCGGCCGCCGGGACGATCGCGTCCCCGACCCCACAACCGCCTGACGCCCTGACCGCTGCGCCCTCCGGTGCGCACGGCTTGCCGCCTGCCCCTCGCACGTCCGGGCCCTCCGCGCCCCGACCCGCTTCAGGCGGCCGGACCGGCGCGTGGCCGCGCGCCGCGCTCTTCGCGTCGGATGCCGCCCCGATCCCGACGCAGGGGACGTCTGCGGCAAACCGGAGCCGGTGGGTCTTCCCGATACCGGCATGGATGCCCGGGCGGCGGGCGTCTCCGCAGCCCCGCCCGCCCCGCGCGCCTGAGCCGCCCGGCGCCTGCGCCCGGGGGGCCGCATCACGCCGGACCCGGAGCAACCTTCTCCCATGCCGGCCCGGATGCAGCGGGGCCCAATATCTCCGCTGCGTCGCCCGGTTTGCGGGGCGCGGGCCCCCGCTCTGCGTCATCGGTTCATCGCGTTACCGCGTCGTCGTGCGGCCGGGCCACCGGGCCGGCGGATCAGCGGGTCGGCTGCCGGGCGGGGCGAAATTGTCGCCGGCCGTCATTTTCCAGTTGCGTGAATCGCATAAAGTACGAACTATATTTTTATGTACAGACTTTCAGTTGATATCGGCGGAACGTTCACGGACGTGGTGCTGGAAGGCCCCACGATCGCATCGCTCAAGACGCTGACCACGCCCGACGCGCCGGAAATCGGCGCGATGACGGGCATTGCGGAGCTGCTCGACAGCGAGGGCCTCCGCCTGACCGATGTCTCTGCCGTGATCCACGGCACGACGCTCGCCACCAACGCGCTGATCGAACGCCGGGGGGCGAAGACCGCCTTCATCACCACCGAGGGGTTCCGGGACATCCTGGAAATGGCCTACGAGAAGCGCTTCGACCAGTATGACACCGACCTGCAGCTGCCCGTGCCGCTGGTGCCGCGCGACCTGCGGCTGACGGTGCGCGAGCGGATGGACGCCGCCGGAGCCCCGCTCATCGCGCCCTCGCAGGCGCAGATGGACGCGCTCGCCTCGCGGCTGATCGCCGAGGGTGTGGAGGCGGTGGCCATCGGGTTCCTGCATGTCTGCGCCAACCCCGCGCATGAGCTGCTGGTGGCACAGTGGCTGCGCGCGCGCCTGCCGGAGCATGTCACCATCTGCCTGAGCTCCGAGGTCTCCCCCGAGATCCGCGAATACGAGCGCTTCTCCACCGTCTGCGCCAATGCATATGTACGGCCGCTGATGTCGCGCTACCTGCACCGGTTCGCCAGCGGGCTGCGCGGGCAGGGCTTTGCCGGGGAGTTCCTGCTGATGCTCTCCGGCGGCGGGCTCACCACGCTGGAACAGGCGGCGAAAACCCCCATCCGGCTGGTGGAATCCGGGCCGGCCGGGGGCGTGGCCCTCGGGGTGCGCGTCTCGCGCGAGACCGGGTGCGAGCGGCTGCTGGCCTTCGACATGGGCGGGACGACGGCGAAGATCTGCTTTCTGGAGCACGGCGTTCCGGCCACGGCGCGGCGCTTCGAAGTGGCCCGGGCCTGGCGCGACATGAAGGGCAGCGGCCTGCCGGTGCGCGTGCCCACCACGGAGCTGGTGGAAATCGGCGCCGGCGGCGGCTCCATCGCGCGGCGTGACGACATGGGCCGGCTGGCCGTGGGGCCGAAGAGCGCGAGCTCGGTGCCCGGCCCCGCCTCCTACGGCCGGGGCGGCACGGCCCCCACCATCACCGACGCGAACGTGGTGCTGGGCAAGCTGCGCCCGGAGGGCTTCGCCGGCGGCAGCTTCGCGCTGCGCCCGGACCTCGCCGCGCAGGCGGTGGAGCGGGACGTGGCAGCCCCGCTGGGCCTGAGCAGCACCGCCTGGGCGGCGGCCGGCATCGTGGAGATCGGCGAGGAGGCGATGGCGAATGCCGCGCGGGTTCATGCCATCGAGCAGGGCAAGGATGTCACCCGCTACCACCTGATGGCCTCGGGCGGCGCCGGGCCGCTCCACGCGGTGCGCATCGCCGAGAAGCTGGGCATCACCCGGGTGATCATTCCCGCCGACGCTGGCGTGGGCTCGGCCGTGGGCTTCCTCTCCGCCCCGGTGGCCTATGAGGTGGCGCGCACCGTGCTCACGCTCACCGAGCGTGTGGACCTTCCCGCCCTCGCCGCCCTGCAGGACGCGATGGCGCAAGAGGCGACCGGCGTGGTGGGCCCCGCGCTGGCACCGGGCGCGCCGGTGCACATCTCCCTCGCCGCCGAGCTGCAGTACCAGGGCCAGGGCCACGCGGTGCGCGTGCCGCTCGCCTCCCCGCTGCGCTCCGGAGAGGACATCGCGCGGATGACCGCCGCCTTCCACGCCGCCTACCGCACCATCTACGGCACCGACATGCCGGCGAACCCGGTGGAACTGGTGGCCCTCAGCCTCACCGCGCAGGGCGACGCCCCGCCGATGCGCGCGGTGCCGCCCGCGCCGCCGGCGCGGCGGGCCGGGCCGGCGGCCCATGTGCAGGTGTTCGACCCCGCCGTGGGTGCGGACGTGGCCTTCGGCCTCCATGCCCGCGACGCGCTGCCCGCGGGCGCGCGCTTCGACGGGCCCTTCCTGGTTCAGGAGGCCCAGACCACCACCTACGCGCCCGCGGGCTGGTCCGCCGAGGTCCACCCCGCCGGCCACCTGATCCTGACACGGGGAGAGCGGGCATGAGCCTGGAGAACGGCGCCCTCGGGGATGCGGAGGTCATCGCCCTCAACGTGATGTGGAACCGGCTGATCTCGGTGTGCGAGGAACAGGCCAACGCGCTGCTGCGCGTCGCCTTCGGCGCCATCGTGCGCGAGGCGGGGGACCTTTCGGCCGGCGTGTTCGACGCCGGGGGCCGCATGATGGCCCAGGCCGTCACCGGCACCCCGGGCCATGTGAACACCATGGCCCGTTCGGTGAACGCCATGCTCGCCCATGTGCCGGCGCGGACGCTGGCAGAGGGCGACGTGCTGGTCACCAACGACCCCTGGCTGGGCGCGGGGCATGTGTTCGACTTCGTCGTCGTCACCCCGGTGTTCCGCGGCGGGCGGATCGTCGCCTATCTCGCCTCCACCTGCCACGTGGTGGACGTGGGCGGGCTGGGCTGGTCGGCGGAGGCGCGCTCGGTGTTCGAGGAGGGCGTGGTCATCCCCGTCACCCGGCTGCGCAAGGCCGGCGTGCTCAACGACGAGCTGCTCGACATCGTCGCCACCAATTCCCGCGTCCCGCGCGAGGCGCGCGGCGACATCATCTCGCTGATGGCCTGCAACGACGAGGGCGCCCGCCGCCTCACCGACCTGATGGACGAATACGCCATCGCCGGGCTGGAGCGGCTGGCCGGCTTCATCTTCGAGCGCTCGCGCGGCGCGATGCTGGACGCGGTGGCCGCGGTGCCGGAGGGGGTGTACGAGAACACCATCCGGCTGGACGGCTACGACGCCCCCCTCACCCTGCGCGCCCGGATGACCGTGGGCGGCGGGCGCATCGCCGCCGATCTCGCCGGCTCGGACCGCGCGCTCGACAAGGGCGTGAACTGCCCGCTGGTCTACTCGCAGGCCTATGCCTCCTTCGGGATCAAGGCGCTGGTGGCGCCGCATGTGCCCAACAACCACGCCTCGCTGGCGCTGATCGAGATCACCGCGCCGCCGGGGCTGGTGGTGAGCGCCGAGCGCCCGCGCCCGGTCACCGCGCGCCACGTGGTGGGCCAGGCCCTGCCGGACCTGATGCTGGGCTGCCTCGCCCGGGCCTTGCCCGGCCGGGTGCTGGCGGAGAGCGCGGGTGCGCTCTGGGTGCTGGCGATCTCGGGGGAGGAGACGGCGGACGGCCAGCCGGGCTTTGCCTCCATCAACGTCGCCCTCGGCGGCATGGGCGCGCGGGCGGGGGCGGACGGGCTGTCGACCACGGCCTTCCCCTCCGGCGTGGGCTCGGTGCCGGTGGAGATCGCCGAGACCGTGGCGCCGCTGATCTACGTGGCGAAGGAATTCGCCCCCGACACCGGCGGCGCCGGCCGCCTGCGCGGCGGGCTCGGCCAGGAGATCCGCCTGCGCGCGGCCACCGACCGGCCGCTCACCCTTTCCGCCGCCGCCTTCGAGCGGCTGCGCGAGGGCGCGGCGGGCCGCGAGGGCGGACAGTCCGGCAGCCCGGGCGGCGCCCGCATCTCCGACGGCCGGGTGATCGACAGCAAGGGGCTCTACACCATTCCGCCGGGGGAGGAGCTGATCCTGCGCACCCCCGGCGGCGGCGGGTTCGGCCCGCCGGAGGAGCGCGCGCGCGACGCCGTGCGCCGCGACCTCGCACTGGGGCTGATCGGCCGCGCCGCCGCCTCCGACATCTACCGCTGCGCCGGGGAGCCGGCGCAGGATCCGCCAACAGGGAAGGACAACACATGAAACACGCACCCTTCGCCGCCGCGGCCCTCGCCGCCCTTCTGGGCACGAGTGCGGCGGCCCGCACCGCCTGGGACCTCTCCACCCCCTGGCCCGCGTCCAATTTCCAGGCCGTCGCGGCGCAGGACTTCGCCGACGCGGTGCGCGCGGCCACCGACGGCGAGGTGGACATCACCGTCCACATGGGCGGCGAGATCGGCGTGGCCGGCTCGGAGTCCCTCGCCGCGGTGGAGACCGGCATCGTGCAGGCCGCCGACTACCTGCTGTTCCTGCAGGCCGGCGAGGAGCCGCTTCTGGCCATGGACACGCTGCCCTACCTCGTGCAGGGCCAGGAGGAGATGCGCCTGTTCCTGAAGGCCGCCGGCCCGGCCTTCGAGGAGATCGCCGCGCGCCACAACCAGAAGATCCTCTACTACGTGCCCTGGCCCTCGCCGGGCGTCTACAGCCGCAGCGCCATCTCCACGGCCGCGGAAATGTCCGGCCAGCGCATCCGCGCCTTCAACCCGGCCAGCTTCGCCTTCCTCGGCAAGCTCGGCGCGGCGCCGCTGGAGATGCCCTGGGGCGACGTGGCCCCCGCGCTCGCCGCCGGCACCATCGACGGCGTGGCCACCTCCACCTCCTCGGGCGTGGACGGCAAGCTGTGGGAGTTCACCTCGCACTTCAACCCGCTGAACTGGAGCACCTCCACCGACGTGGTGACGGTGAACCTCGATGCCTGGAACGCCCTCACCGAGGAGCAGCGCAGCACCATCGAGGCACTGGCCGCGAAGATGCAGCCGGAGTTCTGGGCGCTCAGCGCGGCGGAGGACGAGGGCAAGACGGAGATCCTGCAGCAGAACGGCATCACCGTGAGCGAGGCCGACGACAGCCTGAAGGCGCTGATGGCCAGCGGCGGGCGCGAGATGTGGGCCGCGTTCGTGGCCCGTGTGCCCGAGGCCGGGCCGATCATCGACGCCTACGCCGCCGAAGCGGGCAAGTGACCCGTCCCCGCGGCGGCCCTGCGGCCGCGGGGCGTCCGGCGTCCGGCCGCCCTGCTGCGGGGGGTTCGAACGCCTGTCACGCGAGGGCGGCCGGGTGTGCGCAGACGTACCGCCCGCAGGCGGCGCGGCCCGTGGCCTCCCGCCGCCCCGTTGCCGCGGGGCCCCGACCGACAGACCTCCCGGCGGCCGGGGGAGCCGTGCCGCCGGATTGCGGCGCGGCACCCGTCGCCTCGCCTCCGGAGGGCGGCGGAGGTTCTGCTGCGTTCCGGCGCTGCGGGAGCGGGGCTTCCGGCCTCCGCGCGGCGGCACCGCGCGTCACGCACCCCGGGCGGGGCCGTGCTCCCGGGGCCGCCGGGCGGCGGGCATCCCGGGGCCCGGCGGCCACGCGGCCGCCCGCTTTCCGGTGCCCGCCCACCGGGCGGCCATCTGCTTCCTGCCGCCCGGCGGCCAAGTGGCTGCCTGCTTCCTGCCGGTCAGCCGCCACGCAACCGGCTGCTTCCCGCCGCGCGGCCGCTGTCCGGCCCCGGCACCCCCGTCGCGGCCGCGCCCCGGCCGCGCTCCCCCTTCGGAGGACGCGATGATCCGCAGGTTCCTGAGTTTCACCGACATCACCTCGCGGGCCGCCGAGGCGCTGGCCGTGCTGCTGCTCTTCGCCTTCTGCCTGCTGATGCTGGCGGAGGTGTTCTCGCGCGGCTTCCTGGCCACCAGCCTGCCGTTTTCATGGGAATACGCCGCCTTCGCCATGGGCGGGACCTTCCTGCTCGGCCTCGGGCCGGCGCTGCGGCACGGCACGCAGGTGCGGGTGTCGCTGGTGCTGGACCGGGGCGGCCCGCGCTGGCGCCGGGGGCTGGACCTCGCGGCCACCGCCGCGGCGCTGGGGCTGGGGGTGCTGGTGTTTCTTGCGCTGTTCTCGGTGTTCCAGACCTCGCTCGCGCGCGGCCTGCGCGCGGCAAGCTACATGGCCACGCCGCTGGCGGTGCCGCAATTCATCGCCCTGCTCGGCGCGGGGCAGTTCGTGCTGGCGCTGGCCGCGCGGCTGCTGCGGCTGATGCTGGGCGAGCCCACCGAACTTCCCCGCCCGGACGAGGACCTGCCCCATGCTTGAGATCGCTCTCGTCGCCCTGCTGCTGTTCGTGGTGCTGCTGCTCGGCTCGGTCTGGGTGGGGCTGTCGTTGTTCGGCGTGGGGTATGTGCTGCTCACGCTCTACAAGCCCAACATCCCGCTCGACGCCTTCGCCGGCAAGCTGCTGTGGCAGGCGACCACCTCGCGCGAGCTGCTGGCGCTGCCGCTGTTCATCCTGATGAGCGAGATCCTGGTGACGGCGCAGCTCGGCCGCTCGCTGTTCTCCGGCCTCGCGCCGTGGGTCGCGCGGGTGCCCGGCGGGCTGGTGCATGTGAACGTGGCCGGCTCGACGCTGTTTGCCGCCGTCTCCGGCTCCTCCGCCGCGACCACGGCCATCGTGGGAAAGGTGACCCTGCCGGAGCTGGCCGCGCGCGGCTATGACCGCAACCTCTCGATCGGCAGCCTGGCGGGCGCGGGCACGCTGGGCTTTCTCATTCCGCCCTCGATCATCATGATCATCTACGGGGTGGTGGCCGAGCAGAGCATCCTGCAGCTTTTCATTGCCGGCATCCTGCCCGGGCTGCTGCTGGCCGCGCTCTACAGCCTCTACATCGGCCTGCACCAGTCGCTCAGCGGCGCGCGCCCGGTGCTGCCGGAGTTCACATGGGCCGACCGCTGGCGCGGGCTGGCCGAGATCGGGCCGCTGGGCGCGTTGATCGCCGGGATCATGGGGTCGCTCTACCTCGGGCTGGCCAGCCCGACGGAGCTGGCCTCGGTGGGCGTGCTGGGCGCGGTGCTGCTCTCCGCGGCGCGGCGGCGGCTGAGCCTGGGCGGGCTGGTCACCGCCGGCCGGGCCGCGGTGCGCACCAGCGCGATGATGGGGCTCATCCTGCTCGGCGCGGCGCTGCTGAACGCGGCGCTCGGCTTCCTGGGCCTGCCGAAGTACATTGCGGGGGAGATCGCGGCGCTGCATCTGGCGCCCTTCGCGCTCATCGCGGTGCTGCTTGCCTTCTACGTGCTGATCGGCATGTTCCTGGACGGCACGTCGATCATCGTGATGACGCTGCCGATCACCCTGCCGCTGGTCACCGCGGCCGGGTTCGATCCGATCTGGTTCGGGATATTCGTCGTGGTCGCCGTGGAGATTTCGCAGATAACGCCGCCGATCGGCTTCAACCTCTTCGTCATCCAGTCGCAGACCGGGGCGACGATGGGCGCGCTGGTGCGCGCGGTCTGGCCGTTCTTCCTGATCCTGCTGGGTTTCGCGCTGCTGCTGGCGCTGGTGCCGCAGATCGTGCTCTGGCTGCCGGGGCAGCTGTGATGGCGGAGGTGCTTCACAGGCAGCTCGCCGAGCGGCTGCGCGGCCGCATCACCTCGGGCGACTGGCCGGTGGGCGAGCGCCTGCCGCCGGAGGTGGAGCTGGCCGCGGCACTGGAGGTGAGCCGCTCCACCCTGCGCCAGGCGCTGGGGGAGCTGGAGGCCGCGGGCCTCGTCCAGCGCCGCAAGCGCGCCGGTACCACGGTCATCGCGCGCGAACCGGCGCAGAGCTTCCGCATGACCACCACCGGCTTCAACGAGGTGCTCAGCCTCAGCCGGGAAACCGCGCTGGAGATCACCGGCCAGCGCCACGTGGCCGACGGCACGGTGGCGCTGCTCGAGGGCCTGCTGAGCGGCACCGGCCACTGGCTGGAGGTGACGGGCCAGCGCCGCATCGAGGGGCAGGCCACGCCGTTCAACTGGTCACGGATCTACGTGCCCGGGCGATACGCCGGCATCGGGCCGGGGCTGGAGCGGCCCGTGGGCTCGGTCTACGGCGTGATCGAGGCGATGTTCGGCGTGCGGGTGGGGCGGGTGAACCAGTCCGTCACCGCCACGCCCTGTCCCGGCGCCATCGCGCGCGGCATGGGGCTGGAGCCGGGCGCGCCCGTCACCCGGATCATCGCCCGGCTCTATGACCGCGAGGACGGGCTCATCGAGGTATCCCACGCACTGTTCGACCCCGCGCGCTTCCAGGTGAACACCGATGTCCGCATCTCCTGAGGGCGGGCTGCGCACCCTGGTCACCGGCGGCGCCGGGGCGCTGGGGCAGGGGATCGTCCGCGCGCTGGAGGGGCGGGGCGATCGGGTGATCTGCCTCGATCGCACCGCCCCCGCCGAGGGCGCCCACATCTGCGCCGACCTCGCGGACCCCGGCTCCGTCCAGGCGGCGATGGCGGAGGTGGCGGCGCGCTTCGGCGGGCTGGACGTGCTCGTCCATACCGCCGGCATCCTGCGCCCCGCCGCCTTCCTCGACATCAGCGAAGGCGACATGCGGGCGCATCTCGACGTGAACGTGATGGGGGCGCTGCGCGTCTGCCAGCCGGCGGCGCGGATGATGATCGGCTCGGGCGGCGGGCGCATCGTGCTCGTCACCTCCATCCACGGCCAGGTCGGCGTGCCGGAGCGCGGGGCCTACGCGGCTTCCAAGGGCGCTGTGGCGGCGCTGGCGCGGGTGATGGCGGTGGAACTGGCGCAGCACCGCATCCGGGTGAACGTGCTCGCGCCCGGCGCGGTGAACGCCGGGATGACACCGGACCCGGCCACCCGCGGCGGCTGGGTGGCGGCAACGCCCAGCAAGCGCGTGGCCCACATGGAGGAGATCGCCCGCGTGGCGGCGATGCTCACCTCCGAGGATGCGAGCTTCATCAACGGCCAGATCATCGCGGTGGACGGCGGCGCCAGCACCCTGCGGGTCTTCGGCCCCTGAACGCGGACCCATCCGCGCCGCCGGTGCCGTGGACCGCGTCGTCGCCGCGCGCCCCGGCCCGGAGACCTGTCGCGCCCCGCCCGGACCGGCGCATCCCGGAAGACAACCTGGAGCAGGGACGGCACCCTCCGGGCCGGCAGGCCGGCGACCCGGGCCACCTCTCCCCCCCGCGCGGCCGCAGCAGCCAGGCGCTGCACGACGACCTTGGCCGCGAGGGAGCTCCACCGGAGGCGGCGCGGAAACCGCGGCCTGCCGGGGCGAACCTCCGGCGTCCGCAAGGCGCCGCCCCGCCCTCCCGGGCGGCGGCGGAGTGCAGGCGCCTTGCCCGCCGGTTTCGCCCTGCGGCGGGCGAAACCGGCGGGGAGGGGCTGGACATCCCGATATTTGCGCGTATATACCCGCACCATGAGTTATGAATGCTACCCCACTCTGCTCCGCGCCGCGACGCGCAGGCTGGCCGCCCTCTATGACGAGGCGCTGGCGCCGTTCGGCGTCAACATCGCCCAGTTCTCGCTGCTCAGGATGATCCGCCATGCCCAGCCGGTCAGCCTCACCGACCTCGGCCATCGCGCCCAGCTCGACCGCTCGACGGTGGGGCGCAATGTTCGGGTGCTCGAACGCATGGAGCTGGTCAGCGCCGGGCGCGGCAAGGACGACCAGCGGCAGGCCCTCATCTCCCTCACCGGAGCGGGGGAGGAGCTGCTCAAACGCACCGGCCCGGTGTGGCGCGAGCGCCAGGCCAGCATCGAAACCCGCATCGGGGCGGAGAAGATCACCGCCCTGCGAGACATCCTCGACACGCTCTGACACCCCCTGACGCGCGGGCCTCGCGCCTGCAGACCAGATACGGGTACCTACCCGCAGAAAGGACCGCCGATGACCACCTCGCCCCCGCCCGCCGTCCGCCCGGCGCCGCTTGCCGGCCAGCTCGCCCGCCACGGGGTGCATTACGGCTGGGTGGTCGCGGCGGTGACCTTCCTCACCATGCTGATCACCGCGGGGGCGGTGGGCACGCCGGGGGTGCTGATCGGGCCGCTGCGCGACGAATACGGCTGGAGCACGGCCGACATCTCCTCCGCCTTCGCGGTGCGGCTGGTGCTGTTCGGGATGATCGGGCCCTTCGCGGCGGCCTTCATGAACCGTTTCGGGCTGCGGCCCGTGGTGAGCGTGGCGCTGTTGCTGATCGGGGCCGGGGTGCTCGGCTCCTTCGCCATGACGCGGCTGTGGCACCTGGTGCTGCTCTGGGGCGTGGTGGTGGGGTTCGGCACCGGGCTCACGGCCATGGTGCTGGGCGCCACGGTCGCCACGCGCTGGTTCGCGCACAGGCGGGGCCTGGTGATGGGGCTGCTCACCGCCAGCACGGCAACGGGGCAGCTGGTGTT
The DNA here is from genome assembly GCF_005887635.2 of Paroceanicella profunda. Classification (GTDB taxonomy): domain Bacteria; phylum Pseudomonadota; class Alphaproteobacteria; order Rhodobacterales; family Rhodobacteraceae; genus Paroceanicella; species Paroceanicella profunda. Next base: position 22,802 of record NZ_CP040824.1, read on the forward strand.
CCTGCCGCTGCTCGCGCGGCTGACGGAGGCTTTCGGCTGGCGCAGCGGGCTGGCGCTGGTGCTTGGCGTGCTGCTCGTCGCGGCCATTGCCGTGCTGGCCCTGATGCGCGACCGGCCGGCGGACCTGGGCCTGCTGCCCTATGGCGCCACGGAGCCGGTGCCGGCCGTGCCGCGCCCGGCGAGCTTCGGCGCCATGCTGGCCTCGCCGCTGTTGGCGCTGCGCAGTGCGGCGCGGGACCGGACCTTCTGGGTGCTGTTCGGCACGTTCTTCATCTGCGGGGCCTCCACCAACGGGCTGGTGCAGACGCATTTCATCTCGCTGTGCGGCGATTACGGCCTCGCGGCGGTGCTGGCGGCCAGCATGCTGGCGCTGGTGGGGGTGTTCGATTTCGTCGGCACGGTGGGCTCCGGCTGGCTGTCGGACCGGTTCGACAGCCGCTGGCTGCTGTTCTGGTACTACGGGCTGCGCGGCCTGTCGCTGATCTACCTGCCCTTCACGGATTTCTCCGTGGCGGAACTCTCGGTCTTCGCCGTGTTCTACGGGCTGGACTGGGTCGCGACCGTGCCGCCCACGGTGAAGCTGGTGGCGGACCGGTTCGGCGCGCAGTCCACGCTGGTGTTCGGCTGGGTGTTCGCCGGCCACCAGCTGGGCGCCGCCTTCGCGGCCTACGGCGCCGGCCTGAGCCGCGCGCTCTACGCCAGTTACCTGCCGGCCTTCTTCGCCGCCGGCTTCCTGTGCCTCATCGCGGCACTTGCCATCCTCACCCTGCGCGACCCGCGCGGCAGACCCCTTGCCGGCCAGCCCGCCTGAGCCGCAGACAGAAAGGCCTCCTCCATGAAACATCGCAGTTTCGGCCGCACCGGCCTCCGGGTTTCGCAGATCGCGCTGGGAACCGCCAATTTCGGCACCCGCTGGGGCCACGGCGCCGACGCCGAGACCAGCGCCGCGATCTTCAACGCCTACGCCGAGGCCGGCGGCGCCTTCATCGACACCGCGGATATCTACCAGTTCGGAGAATCCGAGGAGACGCTCGCCGGCCTGCTCGCCGGGCGCCGGGACATGTTCGTGCTGGCCACCAAGTTCACCAACGGCGCGGTGCCGGGGGCCGGGCGGCTGGTGACCGGCAACAGCCGGCAGGCGATGGTGGCCTCGGTGGAGGCCAGCCTGAAGCGGCTGAAGACCGACAGGATCGACCTTCTCTGGGTGCACCACCCGGACGGGATCACCCCGTCGGAGGAGATCGTGCGCGGCCTCGACGACCTCGCCCGGGCGGGCAAGATCCTCTACGCGGGCCTGTCGAACTTCCCGGCCTGGCGGCTGGCACGGGCGGTCACCCTGGCGGAGATGACCCGCGCCGTGCCAATCGCGGCGGCGCAGTTCGAGCACAGCCTGGTCCACCGCCTCGCCGAGGAGGACACCTTCCCCGCCGCGCGCGCGCTCGGGCTGGGCATGGTCACCTGGTCCCCGTTGGGCGGCGGCCTGCTCACCGGGAAGTACCGCGCGGGCGAAACCGGCCGGGCCGAGGCCCTCGGCGGCCGGGTGTTCCAGGCCGAGAACACCAGCCAGCGCAGCGCCATCGTCGACACCGTGCTGGACATCGCGCGCGAGACCGGCGCCAGCCCGGACCAGGTCGCCATCGCCTGGGCGGGCAGCCACGGCGCGGTGCCGCTCATCGGGCCGCGCAGCTTCGCCCAGCTCACCAGCAATCTCGGGGCCCTCACGGTGGAGCTTTCGGGCGCGCAGCTCGCGCGCCTCGACACGGTGAGCGCGACGGGCCCCACCTCGGAGGCTCCGCGCGCCGGCGCCCCCTGGGACGGCGTGGAAACCGCAACCGCACCGGTGGCCTGAGCAGCCGCCGCCGGCAGAGACGCGCGCCCGCCCCGGGGGCCGGGGCCGCGCATCAGACCGAACAGGAGGGTCACATGACCACACGCGACATCATTCTCGCCCATCCCGTGCGCACCGCGATCGGCGCCTACAACGGCACGCTCAAGGGCACGCCGGCCACCGACCTCGGCGCCACCGTGGTGCGCGAAACCCTGCGGCGCGCCGGGCTGGACCCGGCGGAGGTGGGCACCGCCATCCTGGGCAACGTGGTGCAGGCCGGCAACCGGATGAACCCGGCCCGCCAGGCCGCGATCGGCGGCGGGCTGCCGGTCTCGGTGCCGGCGCTGACGGTGAACCGGGTCTGCGGCTCCGGCGCGCAGGCGATCCTGAGCGCGGCGCAGGAGATCGCTTCCGGCGACAGCGACGCCGCGGTGGCCGGCGGCATGGAGAACATGGACCGCGCCCCCTACCTGATGGACGGCGGCCGCTGGGGCTACCGCATGGGCCCGGCGGAACTCCATGACAGCATGCTCACCGACGGGCTGAACGACGCCTTCTCCGGCGCGCATTCCGGCTGGCACACCGAGGACCTGGTGAGCGCGATGCAGATCACCCGCGAGGACCAGGACCGCTTCGCCGCCCGCTCGCAGCAGCGCTTCGCCGCCGCGCGCGACGCGGGGCATTTCGCGGCCGAGATCGTCGCCGTGGAGGTGAAGGGCCGCAAGGGCACCGAGAGCTTCAGCCTGGACGAGGCGCCGCGCCCGGACACCACGGTGGAGACCCTCTCGCGCCTGCGCCCGGCCTTCCGGCCCGAGGGCACCATCACCGCGGGCAACGCGCCGGGGCTCAACAGCGCGGCCGCGGCGATGATCGTCGCCGAGCGGGGCTTCGCGGAGGCGAAGGGCATCGTGCCGATGGCCCGGCTGGCCGGCGCCGGCGTGGCGGCGGTGGAGCCGGGGATGTTCGGCCTCGGCCCGGTGCCCGCGGTGCGCAGGGCTCTGGCGAAGGCGGGCTGGGCGCTCGGCGACATCGAGCGCATCGAGATCAACGAGGCCTTCGCCGCCGTGCCCATCGCCGTCGCCCGGGAGCTGGGCCTGCCGGAGGATATCGTGAACGTGGAGGGTGGCGCCATCGCCCACGGCCACCCGATCGGCGCGACCGGCGCGATTCTGACCACCCGCCTGCTGCACGCCATGCGGCGCGACGGCCTGCGCCGGGGCATGGTCACGCTGTGCATCGGCGGCGGCCAGGGCATCGCCCTCGCGCTCGAAGTGCTCTGATCCCGGGCGGCAGGCCGGTACACGGCGCCGCCTGCCGCCCCCGGTTGCCGGGGCCCGGGCGACCGGCCCCGGCACGGCCCCCGGCCGGCCACGATGCTCCTGCCCCGAAGGCGCGCGCGGGCGGGCGGCGCCGCATCGGCCCGCGCGAGGTCCGGCAGGAGGCGGATGCAGTCCACATGGCGCACCCGTTGCGCGCAGCGGGGAGCGCCAAGGACGGGACATGCCACGGCCACGCGGTGAAGGCGCGACGCTCTGCGCCAGGCCTCCGCATCTCCGCGCACGAAGGGGCATCCGTGCTTCCGGTCAGCGCTCCCTCCCGGCCGGCGCCGGAAGGATCAGGCGTGCATCCCGAGCAGCGCCGCCCGGAACTCCGGGTCGCTCAGCACCACCTCTCCGGCGCCGAGCAGCCGGGCGCGTTCCAGGGCCAGGGCGGTAAGGCCTTGTGCCCGGTCCACCGCCGCGCCGAGCCCGTCCCCGAGGCCCAGCCCGGCCAGGATCAGCCCGGCGAACAGGTCTCCCGTGCCCGGCAGGGCCACGGGAAGCCGCGCCGTCGGATGTCGCGTGACCTGGCCCTCCGCGACGATCACGCTCTCCAGCAGGCCCGGCCCGGTCTCCTCCAGCACGCAGCCGGTGGCGACGAGCCGGGCGCCGCGGGCCAGCCCGAGAGACCCGGCGGCCGCGGTCACGTCCGCCAGCCGCGCCACGGGGCGGCCCGTGAGATGGCCGAGCTCGAACTGGTTCGGCGTCGCGATGTCCGCCAGCGGCAACAGCCGGTCGCGCATCACCGCGGCGATGGCCTCGGGCACGTAGAGCCCCGGGCCGCTGTCGCCCATCACCGGGTCGCACAGGTAGAGGAGGCCGGGGTTGCGCGCCTTCGCCCGGGCCACGAAGGCGGCGGTGAGCTCGGCCACCTCCACCGAGCCGATGTAGCCGCTCAGGAGGAACGTCGCGCGCCCCGGCAACCCGCGCTCCTCGGCGCCCAGCAGCAGGTCGGCGAAGAAATCCGGCGGCAGCGCCCGCCCGCGCAGGGTGGGGTAATCCGGCGTGTTGGAGAAGATCACCGTGGGCACGGCCGCCACGTCCAGCCCGGCCGCCTGCATGGGAAACAGCGCGGCCGAATTGCCCACATGCCCGTGGACGACCTGGCTCTGGATCGAGATGACCAGCGGGGGCCGGATCACCGTCCCGCCCCCGCGCAGCGGCCGGGGGCTGAGGTCATGTCGTAGGCGAAAGGCGTCATTGTCCGGATCATCGCTGCACCTGCTTCCTGCGGAGACTTCCCTGATGTGGCAAAGAAATGCGGCGCTGGGAAGGGTCCGTGCGGAGCACGCTCCGGCCGTAGCCGCGCGTGCCCCTGTCATCGCCCGGCGGGGGACAGCGCCAGCGCGCGCAGGCCCCGGCCCGGCCGGGCCGGGGGCGCATCCCTCCGGGAGATGCGGTGTCAGGCGCGCGCCGCGGCCTCCCGGGCGATGCGCGCCACGTCCCGGCTCAGCGGCAGGCCCGGCTGGCCGAGACTCTCGAGCGGCACCCAGCGGGCGTCCAGCGCGTCATCGGCCGCGACGGGCGTGCCGGAAACCCAGGTGCAGCGCACCGCGATCAGCACGAAATGCCAGCGCAGCGCCCCGGTAGCGTCATGCTCCAGCACATCGACGGCGGTGAGCACCCGCGGCGCGGCGGCCTCCACGCCGGTTTCCTCGCGCAATTCGCGCAGCGCCGCGGCGTGGAGGGTCTCGCCGGCGTCGATCTTGCCGCCGGGAAACCCCCAGAGCCCCGCGTCCGGCGGGTTGGCGCGCTGCACGAGCAGCACGTCCGCTCCGCGCAGAACGACGGCAAGCACGGCCGGCACCGGGCGCTCCGGCGCGCGGGGGGGAAGGGCGGTCATGCGGATGCTCCTCGGCCTGCGACGGGACGGGTGGCCCGCAGCGATGCCCGGCAACCCGGTCCCCAGTGTAGCGCATCCATGCCGGGTGGCGAGGGGGACCGCTCCAGGCCACCCGGCCACCCGGAGAGACGCCCCCGGGTTCGCTGCCCGGAGGGCTTCGCGGAACCCGGGGACAGGGGGAACACGCCGGTTCCCGGCCCCGGGGCGCGGACGCCCGGCCGGAGGGCAGCCCGCAGGCTAGTTCAGATCATGCTCCGCGATCAGGGCCGCGAGGGCGGAGGAGAAGCCGGCGTTGTAATCCGTCGCCACCTCGTTCGCGACATAGTCCGTCCGCAGGTCGGCGTAGGCGCCGTTCACGTCCGGCCCGCCGACCAGCGCGCCGTAGAGCGTGTGCGCGTTGGCGGCGGGGTCGGAGTCGCTGTCGGTGCCGGAGGCGCCGCGGTGGTGCGGGTTGAGCGGGTAATCCTCGCCGAAGCCGACGACATAGCTCTGCCCGTCCGGATTGTCTCCCAGCATGTAGTCGAGCTGGTCGGCGGCGAAATCCACCACCGCGTCGATGCGCGCCTGCGAGCCACCCCGCGCCTCGGTGAGGTCGGCGTATTCCATCGCCAGGAAGGCGGTGTTCGCCGCGTAGCGGTTCGAGCCCCAGGCGTCGAGCCAGGCGAGGCCACCGTTCGTGTCCGTGCCCGGGGTGCGGGGCAGGCTGTTCATCCAGTAGTCGATATGCGCGCCGAGATCGGCGTAGGCGCTGCTGCCGCCCGGGGCCGCGGCCAGCAGCGCGGCGGTGCCCATGGACTTGTTGTCCCAGGACAGCCCCCAGGTGGTACCGCTGGCGGTGTACCAGGCCTGCGCCTTGTCCAGATAGGCGGCCTCGCCGGTGGCCCGGTTCAGCCAGGCCGCGCTCCAGGCCAGTTCGTCCTGATAGCCGCTCCAGGAATTGTAGAAATCCGCGGCGTCGGGCACGGCGGCGGTGTAGCTGCCCTGATAGGCCTCGGAGAAGGCGAAGAGCTGCTTCGCGGTGTCCAGAAGCTCATCCGCATAGGCGGTGCGGCCGGCCTCGCGGAACACGATGGAGCTCGCGGCCAGCGCGGCGGCCGTCTCCGCCGTCACCTCCGTGCCGGGGGTCCGGGCCGTGACCGCATAGGCGGGGCGCGCCATGGTCATGTCCTCGGGGGCGCCCCAGTAGGCGTGATCGGCGGCGCCGTTGCCGACCTGGGCGTAGAACACGTCATCGGCCAGGGTCTCGGTGCCCTTGTCGTCATAGGCGCGCAGGAAGTAATCGGTCACCCATGCGAGATGGGTGAGGATGTCGTCATAGGTGCCGCTCGCCTTGTAGCCCTCGGCGTAGTCCGACGCGCCCCAGGCCAGGAGCGTGGCGGAGGAGGCCATCGGCAGGCCGAACTTCACGTGATCGCCCGCGTCATACCAGCCGCCGGTGAGGTCGCGCCCGACGTCCGCGCCATCCGACAGCGCGCTGTCCCCGCGCCAGTCGACGGGGAAATCCTCCGGCAGATCCCCCGAATACTGCGCGTAGTAGAACTGCATCGACAGCCCAAGCGCCTCACCGTAGTCGGCGGCGGCGAAGGGCACGCCGTCGTCCGGCAGCGTGTCGCCGTCATGGATGGTGAGGGTAGCCCAGGCCTTGTCGATGCCCAGGCCGGAGGCCGAGAGGATCTTGACCTTCAGGGTCTCGTTCGCCTCCGGGATCTCGTCATCGACGAGGTCGATCTTCACGAAGGCCTCCGTGGCGCCGGCCTTGATGGTCACCCGGTGGGTGGTCTGGCCCATCTCGTGGTCGTCGTCGGAGGCGGTGCCGCGCGCGGTGACCTTCCAGCGCACCACCACGTCCTCGTCGCTCGCCTGCGAGAGGGTGACGCGCAGGCGCGCGGTGCCGTCCTCCTCGTTCACCTCGGTGTTGATGAGGCGCACGGAGGGCAGTTCGTCATCGATGATCAGGAGCGGGGCCTTCTCCTTGCCGATCTCCGCGCCCTCCGCCGTGACCAGCTTGATCCAGAGGCGTTCGTTGCCCTCCGCCAGCGTGTCGTCCACCAGGCCGATGGGGATCCAGGCCTCGGTCTCGCCGGCGCGGATGGTCACGAGGCGGGTCCCGGGGCGGGTATGGTCCTCCTCCCCGGCGGTGCCGCGGCCGAAGGCCCATTTCACCGTCACGTCGTGATTGGCGGCCTCCGAGAGGCTGACGCGCATGTGCGCGGTGCCGTCATCCTCGGCCGCCTTGGCGCGCGTGAGGCTCACCACCGGCAGCGTTTCGGGCGGGGGCGTGTCCTCGTAGGGGACGCCGTTGATGCTGATCACCTCCGGGCCGGGCGGGCCGCCATCGGCCTGGAAGCCGAATTCCAGCGTCTCCGCCGCCGCGAGCGCGCCGTTCCAGGCCTGGTTCGAAATGGTGTAGAGCGTGCCGACGTGCGAGACGATCCGCGCATTCCAGATGCCGGAGATGGTCGCGCCCACGTCGATCACGAAGGTCCAGTGGTCAAGCGCCTCGGACGCGGTGAACTGCGCGTAGGCGGCGTAACCGCCTGCCCAGGTGTCGAACCGGTCGAAGGTGAACACGCCGGGCTGGCTGCCGGCCGCTGCTTCAGTTGCCATCGGTCACCACCTCCGCGTGCAGGGGTGCGATCAGCCTGCGGGCGCGGGCGCCGCAGCGCAGCGACAGCGCATGGGCGCGGCGCATCATCACCGCGTTCCGCGCCACGCCCGTCAGGGCGCGGGCGCTGCCGGTCCGGCATTTCTGTCCGGCGCGGCTCCGTGCGATTGCGGCCATCCGGGCGGGTGTTCCGGGGGCGCTTTCCCGGCAGCTCGCGGAAAATGGCATGGTTACAATGGGTTCAGGGGGAACAGGCATTTCAACAGAACGGGAGAGCAGCAACATGTATACGCCTTTCGATGGGAAATGAGCGTCTTGAAGAGGGTGGTGTGGTGGCCCGATGCGAGAGGACTGCCGGTCGCGGTGCAATCGATTTGGCTTATTCAATACCGCGATGTTGCGGATCTCTCCTCACGCTGTCAATGCCAGGTGCGGCTTCTGCCGCAATGCGGGTGCTGCTTTGCAGCAAGGGATGCGAGGCTTCGCCTCGTCCCGCATGCTCTTTCGCGCAGACATCTGCCCGCCGCATTGACGGCCGGTGTCGCGCGGCGCTTCACGCCCGCGGAGGGGCTGGAGGCCGGGGCCCTCGCGGGCCCGCGGATGCCGCCGGGCTGTGCCCGTCCGCCGGAAATTCTCCGGCTTGCGCCAGCCCCATACGCCGCAGGATCGGCGATTCCAATACGTCATTGCATCGACGCGCCCGCACGCGGGCCGAAGAGTGCCTCCTGCGCGGGGACGAGTGTTCCTGAAGCTGGTTAACTGATGATTAATCAGCCCGGCGCGCCATGGGGGCGCCGGGGCCTGTGCCCGATGGCTTGAAGAGGGGCCGGCGCGCGGGCACGGCTGGTGCCTGAGCCGCGCGGCTCAGGCCGGGCGGGCGAGCCCGGCTTGCTGCTCCTCGCCGCGGGCCGGCTTTTCCGAGAGGTCCAGCCGCGGCATCAGCGCGTCGAAGAAGGGCAGGGCGGCGGCGCCAAGCGCGGCGGTCATCTGCCCGGTCTGCCCCCGGGTGACGCGCGGCAGGTGGCGGTCGCTGCGGTTCGAGACCGAGGGGCCGGGTCGCAGCCGGGCGATCAGCGCCTCGATCAGCGAATCGGGCAGGGCGCCACCCAGGATCACCGTCTCGGGGTCGAGGATGTTCTCCAGCAGGCCGACCATGATGCTCAGATGCGCGGCGGCCATCTCCACCCATTCGGCGAGCAGCGGGTCTCCCCGGCGCTGCATCTCCTCCAGCGCGGCGAAATCGGCCGGGCGGTCGGCGGCGGCGAGATGCTCGCGCAGCGCGTGCAGGGAGGCGTAGCGCTCCAGGCAGCCGGACTGGCCGCACTGACAGGGCCGCCCGCCCGGTGACACCACCACGTGGCCGATCTCCCCGGCATTGCCGAAGGCACCGCGCAGCGGCTGGTTGCTGGAAATGATGCCCAGCCCGATGCCGGCCCCGAAATAGATCAGGCAGAAATCCGACAGCGCCTGGCCCGCGCCGAACAGCGTCTCGCCCACGGCGGCGGCGTTCGCGTCATTCTCCACGCGCACCGGAACGCCGAGCCGCTCCGCCAGCCGGGCCGCGATGTCGGTGCCTGCCCAGCCCGGCAGCGTGGTGGGCCCGACGCCGGACAGGCCCTCGATCTCGAAGGGCCCGGGCATCACCACGCCCACGCCCATCAGCGCGGCGGGGAAGCTGGCGCGCAGCGCGTCCACCTGCGCCTCGATCAGCGGCAGCAGCGCCGCCGGCCGGGCATCGGCCACCGGGATGCGCCGGGCATGGCGCAGGTTGCCGCCCAGGTCCAGCACCGCGGTGGCGAGGTCGGTGACGGAGATCTCGATACCGATGGTGATGGCGCCGTCGGGGTTCAGCGCGAACTGGATCGGCGGCTGCCCGCGCCCGGAGCGCCGGCGGCCGAGGTCGATCAGCAGGTTCTCCGCCAGAAGCTCCTCGATGATGTTGGCCACCGCCTGCGTGGTGAGCCGGGTCATGTCGGCCAGCTGCTTGCGGCCGAGCTGGCCATGGCTGCGCAACAGGTCCAGCACCACGCGCCGGTTGTGGCTGCGGCTGCGGCCGGGGTTGTTGCCGACCGCGCTGCGGAGCCTGTCCTTCGCGGTCTGGATCGTCTCGCCGGGCATGTTCCGCTCTCCTTCGGGGGGCACACGTTCCATTCGCGGCCCCGGCGGGTCAAGCCTGTTCGCTCCCAAAACTTAACACAAGTAAATTATCTTATTGACAGGCGGCAGGCGCTCGGCAAGTTTCGTGAGGTCGGCGCGGGGGGCGGACGGCGGCACCGTGACGGGTGCCGTGGCACCCTTTCGCGGCACAAGGACATAAACCCGCCGCAATGGTCGGGACCAACGGAGGTTGAAATGCGCAAGTACATCCTGATGGCCGGCCTGCTGGCCGGTGCGTCCTCATTTGCCAATACTGCCGGCGCGGTGGAAATCGAATACTGGCAGTACATCTATGAAACCCGCGTGAAGGCGATGGACCAGCTCATCGAGAAGTTCGAGGCCGAGAACCCGGACATCACGGTGAAGCAGGTCACCTTCCCGTATGACGATTACCAGACCCGGCTGATCGCCGCGACCATGGCGCGCAAGGGCCCGGACGTGCTGCAGTTCTTCTACGGATGGGCGGACAAGCTCATCGGCGGCAAGGTGCTGCAGCCGCTGCCCGAGGACACGTTCAAGGCCGAGGAGATCGAGGCCGACTTCTTCCCCATCGTCACCGCGATGAAGCGGGACGGGAAGTATTACGGCATCCCGACCGCCGTGCGCTCCCTGGCGCTGTTCTACAACAAGAAGCTCTTCGCGGAGGCCGGCATCGACGCCCCGCCCGCCACGCTGGACGAGTTCCTCGCCGATGCGAAGCTGATCGCGAAGAAGGATGACGCGGGCAATTTCGCCACCATCGGCACCACGATGGACATGCCCGGCCAGGACATCCACTGGTGGCGCGAGGTGCTGGTGCGCCAGTTCGGCGGCGCGCCCTACACCGACGACTACCAGACCGTGACCTACGATTCCGACGCCGGCGTGGCGGCGCTGAAATGGTACACCGACCTGCAGCTTTCCGAGGGCGTGAGCCAGCAGGGCTTCATGGGCGACGGCCAGGCCGCCTTCCGCGGCGGGCGCGCGGGCATGACGGTGGACGGCACCTTCCGGCTCGGCTCGTTCCGCTCCATCGAGGATTTCGACTGGGGCGTGGCCGAGCTGCCGGCGAACGCCGAGGGCGTGCGCTCGAACTACGCGAGCTATTTCGCCAACGGCATCGGCTCCAGCTCCGAGGGGGAGAAGCTGGAGGCGGCGAAGAAGTTCCTCGCCTTCGTGTCCTCGCCCGAGGCGATGGAGCTCTGGCTCTCCGTGGTCGGCGAACTGCCGGCGCGGCGCGCGGCGGCGCTCACCGAGGAGAACCTGCAGGACCCGATCTACGCCCCGTTCCTGAAGGCGCTCGACTATGCCCATACCACGCTCACCGTGGATGAGCTGGGCCAGCGCCAGATCACCATCGACATGACCAACCGGGTGCTGCTCCAGGGCCAGTCCCCGGCGGAGTCTGTAGCCGAGGCGGCGAAGGCCGAGCAGGCCATGATCGACGCGGCGAAGAAGTAACCCCAGACGCCGCCGGAAGGACCGTATCCCAGTGACCCGCGCACCTGCCAGACCGATGACAGACACGCCCCCGCCGCGCCCGCGGCTCTCGATGCGGACGCGACAGGCGCTGTGGGTCTGGGGCTTTCTCGCCCTGCCGGTGCTGTTCTACGGGGTGATCCGCTTCTACCCCACGGTGGAGGCCTTCTGGCTGTCGCTCACCGACTGGGACCTGCTCTCCAGCCCGAAGTTCATCGGGCTGGAGAACTACCGCCGCATGGTGAATGACCCGGCGTTCTGGAAGGTGTTCGGCAACACCTTCCTCTACCTGATCATCGGAACCCCGGTGAGCCTGGTGCTGTCCTTCGCCATCGCCTATTTCCTCGACCGGGTGCGGTTCGCGCACGGAGTCATCCGGGCGCTCTACTTCCTGCCGTTCATCACCACCGCCTCGGCGATGGCCTGGGTGTGGCGCTGGTTCTACCAGCCCGCGCCCACCGGCATCATCAACGGCGCGCTGGGGCGGCTGGGCATTCCGCAGCTCGACTTCCTGCAATCGACGACCTGGGCGCTGCCCTCGATCATGGTGACGGCGATCTGGGCCGGGCTGGGCTTCCAGATCATCATCTTCATGGCCGGGCTGCGCGCCATCCCGAACACCTATTACGAGGCCGCGCGCATCGACGGGCTGGGCGAGGGCGCCATCCTGCGCCGCATCACCCTGCCGCTGCTCAAGCCCACCACGGTGTTCCTGGTGGTGTTCTCCTCCATCGGCTTCCTGCGCATCTTCGATCAGGTCTACAACATGACCACGAACGACCCCGGCGGCCCGCTCGGCTCCACCAAGCCGCTGGTGCTGATGATCTACCAGACCGCCTTCTCCTCCTACCAGATGGGCTATGCCGCGGCGCTCACCGTGGTGCTGTTCCTCGTGCTGCTCTGCGTCTCGCTGCTGCAACTCCGGGTCCTGAGGGAACGCTGATGACCGACACCCTCGCCACGCCGCTCAGGATGCCGCGCATCCGCCCCGGCCGCATCCTCGCCTGGACGGTGCTGTTCATCGGCGGGCTGATCATGATCACGCCGCTGCTGTTCATGTTCTCCACCTCGCTGAAGACCGCCGGGCAGATCTACGACCTGCGCCTCATCCCCGCCGCGCCCACGCTGGAGAATTACGTCCGCGTGCTGTCGGACGGGCAGTTCCTGCGCTGGATGGGCAATTCCACCTTCATCGCCGTCACCGTCACGCTGTCCAACGTGTTCTTCGACAGCCTGGTTGGCTACACGCTGGCGAAGTTCCGCTTCCGCGGCCGGCGGCTGATCTTCCTCGCCATCCTCTCCACGCTGATGATCCCCACGGAGATGCTGGTGATCCCGTGGTACATCATGTCCGCCGACCTGGGCTGGCTGGACAGCTACTGGGGCATCATGTTTCCCGGCATGATGACCGCCTTCGGCACCTTCCTGATGAAGCAGTTCTTCGAGACCGTGCCGGACGACTTCCTGGAGGCCGCGCGCATCGACGGGCTGAACGAGTTCACCATCTGGTGGCGCATCGCCATGCCGCTGGTGACACCGGCGCTCTCCGCGCTCGCCATCTTCACCTTCCTGGGCAACTGGACGGCCTTCTTCTGGCCGCTGATCGTGACCACCTCGAAGGAGCTTTACACCCTGCCGGTGGGTCTCACCTCCTTCGCCGTGGAACAGGCGATCCAGTGGGAGCTGATCATGACCGGCGCCGCGCTTGCCACGCTGCCCACGCTGCTCGTGTTCCTCGTGCTGCAACGCTACATCGTGCGCGGCGTGATGCTGGCGGGCCTGAAAGGATGACCATGTCCCCCGACGACCCCCGCGCCTCCGACACCTCGCGCTTCCCCGATCCCACCTATGTGGAGACGGTGCTGCGCCCGCTGTTCGACGGAGCGAAGACCCACCACGCGGAGGGGTTCCGCCGCATCGACCGCGCGCATCTGGTGATGCTGGCGGAGACCGGCATCCTGGACCCCGGCGTGGCCGGCCGCATCGCCCGCGCCCTCAGGGCCATCGACGCCGAGACCACCCCCGCCGCCCTGCGCTACACCGGGGAGGTGGAGGATTTCTTCTTCCACATCGAGCGGGAGCTGAAGGCCCGCCTCGGGCCCGATGACGGCGGCCGCCTGCACACCGCGCGCTCACGCAACGACATCGACCACACCCTGTTCAAGCTCGGCCTGAAGGCCCGGCTGGACGCGCTGATGGCCGAGGCGCGCGCCCTGCTGATGGCGATGATCGCCACCGCCCGGCGCGAATCCGCCACCCTCATCGTGGCCTATACCCACGGCCAGCCGGCGCAGCCGACCACCTTCGGCCATTACCTCTGCGCGGCTGTCGAGGTGCTGATCCGCGACATCGAACGGCTGGAGGCGGCGCGCGCCACAGTGGACCTGTGTTCCATGGGCGCGGCCGCCATCACCACCACCGGTTTCCCGATCGACCGGGCCCGGGTGGCGCATTTGCTGGGCTTCGCCGCCCCGCAGCGCAATTCCTACGGCTGCATCGCGGCGGTGGACTACATCACCGCAAGCTACAGCGCTCTGGAACTCACCTTCCTGCACCTCGGCCGGCTGATCCAGGATTTCCAGGTCTGGTCCGCCTTCGAAGTGGGGCAGATCTACGTGCCGGACGCCTTCGTGCAGATCTCCTCGATCATGCCGCAGAAGCGCAACCCTGTGCCCATCGAGCACATGCGCCACCTCGCCAGCCAGAGCGTGGGCCACGCCCGCACCATGCGCGACATCATGCACAACACGCCGTTCACCGACATGAACGACAGCGAGGGCGAGAGCCAGTCCGCCGGCTACGCCGCCTTTGACAGCGGCGGCCGCGTTCTGCGCCTGGCCGCGGCCTTCATCCTGGCCCTGCGCATCGACGGCGCCCGGGTGGCGCAGAACATCCGCCGCTCCTGCATCACCATCACCGAACTGGCCGACACGCTGGTGCGCAGCGAGGGCCTCTCCTTCCGCCAGGCGCACGAGATCGCGGCGGAGGTGGCGCGCGCCGTCACCGCGGCGGGGGGCGACCTGCCCTCCGGCTACGCCCCCTTCCGCGCCGCCTATGCCGCGGCCACCGGGCGGCAGACCGCCCTTACCCCGGAGGCCTTCGCCGAAATCGTCTCGCCGGAATACTTCGTGTCGGTGCGCGACAGGTTCGGCGGCCCGGGCCCCGGTGCGATGGCCGACGCCCTCGCCGCCTGCGAGGCGCAGTCCCACGCCTTCATCACCCGCGCCGAGGCGCGTGCCGCGCGCGAAGCCGCCGCGGCCGCCGAACTGGCCGCGCGGTTCACCGACCTGCTGGAGACCCCCTGATGGCCACCATCGAGCTGAAGACCCTGGTGAAATCCTACGGGGGCGCCGACGTGATCCACGGCATCGACCTCACGGTGGCGGACGGCGAATTCGTGGTGTTCGTCGGGCCCTCGGGCTGCGGAAAATCCACCACGCTGCGGATGATCGCCGGGCTGGAGGAAGTGTCGGGCGGCGAGATCCGCATCGGCGGCCGGCTGGTGAACGAGGTGGACCCGAAGCAGCGCAACATCGCCATGGTGTTCCAGAACTACGCCATCTATCCGCACATGAGCGTGCGCCAGAACATCGCCTTCGGCCTCTACACCTCGAAGCTCGGCAAGGCGGAGAAGGCCGCGCGCGTGGAGGAGGCCGCCCGGATGCTGGACCTCACCCACCTGCTGGAGCGCCGGCCCTCCGCGCTCTCGGGCGGGCAGCGCCAGCGCGTGGCGATCGGCCGGGCAATGGTGCGCGACCCGGCCGCCTTCCTGTTCGACGAGCCGCTCTCGAACCTCGACGCCCAGCTGCGCGCCCAGATGCGCATCGAGATCAAGGCCCTGCACCGGCGCCTGGGCACCACCATCGCCTATGTCACCCATGATCAGGTCGAGGCGATGACCATGGCCGACCGCATCGTGGTGATGAAGGCCGGGCGCATCCTGCAGGCCGGCGCGCCGATGGACATCTACGACAGCCCGGTGGACGTGTTCACCGCCCGCTTCATCGGAACCCCCTCGATGAACGTGTTCCCGGCGCGCGAGGAGGGCGGAGCCCTCGCCGCCGCCGGCCCCGGCGCCTCGCTCCTCGCCGGAGTGCGCCCGCATGACCTGGTGGTGCGCGCGAGCACCGCGCAAGCCGCCGGCCCCGGGGCGGGCGCGGGACCGGGCGGCCAAGGGCACATCGGTACGGGCCCAGTCGCATCTGGCGGACATGCCGTGGGGGCCCCGAGCGAAGCCGCGCGGACGGGCGCGCCGCAAGGCATCCCTGCGCGCGCCGAACCCAGCGCCTCCGCGCCGAGTCAGGGGCCGGCGGCCCTCACCCTCACCGGAACCGTCACCGCGGTGGAGCCGCTCGGCCCCGAAACCCTGGTGCATTTCACCGGCCCCGCCGGGCCGCTGATCGCCACGGCCGCCGCACGGCTGATCCCGGAGATCGGCTCCGAGATCACCGCCAGTGCCGCGCCCGGAACGGTGCTGCTCTTCGACCCCGCCACCGAGAAGGCCATGGGCCGGCGCTGATGGAACACCTCACCACAGCTCCCGGCGGCGCGGCGGGGTCCCTCTCCGCGCCGGCGCGCCAGGCCCTGGCCCGGCTCCTCGCCGAGCGCCCGGGCGCCGGGGACACCGCCGCGCCAACGCCGGGCGCCGCCCCCGAACCGGACCGCCCGGCAAACGGCCGCGGCGCGGACCCGATTCCGACGGGGGAGCATCCGGCCGGCCGGCCCGCGCGCGCCACGCCTCCCGCCGGGCGAGCGGGCACGGTCGCCGCGGAACTCGCGCAAGCCGGCTGGACCGGGCCGCAGGGCGGCCTGCGCCCGGAAGCGGCCCTGCTCTTCGGCTGCGACGTGGGCGGCACCAAGACGCAATCCGTTCTCGCGACCCTCGACGGCCGGGTGCTGGCCGAGATCCGCGAGCAGACCGACCCGGCCGGCGGCACCGCGGTGCTCGACCAGATCGCCCGGCATTGGCGCGAACTGGCGTCCGAACAGGGCCCGGTGGCGGCCGCCGGCATCGGCCTGCCCGGCACGGTGCACCCGCGCAGCGGCCAGCTCTCGCGCGCGCCGAACCTCGCCGGTCTCGCCGGGCAGGACATGCGCACCGTCCTCGCGGACCGGCTGGGCGTGCCGGTCGCGGTGGAAAACGACGTGAACCTCGCGGCCCTGGGGGAGGGCTGGCTGGGCGACGGACGGGGCGCCGGCAGCTTTCTCTTCGTCGCCCTCGGCACCGGCATCGGCATGGGGGCCCTGGTCGAGGGCACCCTGTTGCGCGGCGCCCATGGCGCTGCCGGCGAGATCGCCGCCCTGCCGATCGGCGCGGATGCGTTCGACCCCGCCACCTTCGCCACCGGGGCGCTTGAAAGCGTGGTCTCCACCGAGGCGCTGCTCGCGGATTACCGCCGGCTCGGCGGAGAGGGACGCGGCAGCCTGCGCGAGCTGTTCCGCGCCCAGGCCCCCGACCCGGCCCTCGCCCGGGTGATGGACCGGCTCGCCGGCCGCGTCGCCCTGGCCGTGCTCGCCATGACGGCGGTGCTGGACCCGGAGCGCATCATCTTCGGCGGCGGCATCGGCTCGCGCCCGGAACTGCTGGCGCGCATCCGCGCTCGGACCGCAGACTGCATGGACACCCCGCCGGACTGCCGGATCAGCGCGTTGGGAAACCGCGCCGGGGTGATCGGCGCCATCCGCGCCGCCCGCCTGGCCCTCGCATCCGCGCTGGAGATCCGCCCATGAGCCTCGTCCACCACAGTGTCACCCTCGTGGTGCTGCAGGAGCCGGAGATCGTGGCCGCCGAGGCCGCGGCCCGCATCGCCGCGGAGATCCGCGCGCAGCCCGACGCGGTGCTCGGGCTCGCCACCGGGCGCACGCCGCTCACCGTCTACGCCCGGCTGGGCGCGATGCATCGCGAGACCGGCCTCTCCTTCCGGCAGGTGACCAGCTTCAACCTGGACGAATATCGCGGGCTCGGACCCTCCGACCCGACGAGCTTCGCCGCCTACATGCAGCGCGAGCTGTTCGGGCGCGTGGACATCTGTGCGGACCGGGCGCATCTCCCCGACGGCCTCATGCCACCGCAGCAGGCCGCGGAGCGCTACGAGGCGATGATCCGCGCCGCGGGCGGCATCGGGCTGCAGCTGCTCGGCATCGGCAACAACGGCCATATCGCCTTCAACGAGCCCGGGTCCGACTTCGCCAGCCGGACGCGCGAGGTCACCCTCTCCGAAGCGACCCGCAACGCCAATGCGCCGGACTTCCCGCCCGGCGCCCTGCTGCCCGAGACGGCCCTCACCATGGGCATCGGCACCATTCTGGAAGCGCGCGAACTGCTTCTGCTCGCCATCGGCGCGCGCAAGGCCGACGCGCTGGCCAACGCGCTGGACAAGCCACCCTCACCGGACTGCCCGGCCTCCGCACTCCAGCTCCACCCGCGCGTCACGGTGCTCTGCGACCGCGCAGCCGCACGGCGCCTCGGGGCCTGATGGGGACATCTCCCAGGCTTCCGGGGGTCATGCGTGCAGGGGTTCTGGTGGCCTATCATAATACGTAGAAGACTGATTATGTTACTTACATGATCAGAGGCCGCATGAGCCACGGCCGCTCCCAAGTCCTGGCAGCCGGGAAGCCAGTTGGCCCGGCGCCGCCTTCATCCCCGGCGGACAACGACCGAATCCCTGTGGGCCCGACAGATGGAGGCGGGCGAGGCAGAATCGATTTCCTCACCGTGAAGATCGGCATCCACAGAGGCGGAACGATGGCGCAAAAGGCGCGGTGATCGCCCACGATGCTCGATTTCTCTTTATATATCATAATGTTATGGATCTTTTATCCCACATTGGATTAAGCGCGCCCCATTCGTCGCGATACGGGCCAACGTGCAGAAACACGGAATTTCTTGCCTTAGGCGTGCTATTCGCTGCAATATGCCTCCGAAACCAATGCATAAGGGGTCGTAGTCGACCTCAGAGGCAGGCAGACAGGCACGCGCATTGTCGGAAACGGCCCACCGGGCTGGTCCGATCCCCCGCATTTTAGGCAATGCGGGCAGCGGGTCTGTGATCAGAAACGACGAGCGGTGAGCACCATGACCTGACACCCTTTGGCCCGAAACGAAAGACGCCGCGCGGCTGCAACCACGCGGCGTCTCGTGAAACGAACAGCATCCTGAACCGTCCGCGTCTTCCAAGGTGACGATAGCAGGATGCCTTTGCTCCCGCAAGCCTCGCGCTGCGGAGGATGGGAAAGCTATGCCCGAGACCCTGGAATTCGACCCCTCTGAGGGCTTCGTCGCCCTGCCCGTGCGCATTCTGGAGATCGAGATGTCTCCCGGCGCGTTCCGCACGCTCACCGAATTGTGCCGCATGGCCAACCTCGACGGCTTCTGCTGGCCATCGCTGGAACAGCTCAGCGCGCGCCTCTCCCGGTCACGGTCTGCAATTTCCGGCTACGTGAAGGAGCTGCGCGAGATCGGCCTCATCGACACGATCAACCAGAAGATGGCGAACGGCTACAACTACCGCCTGAAATTTCTTGTCACGTTCTGGGCCGCCTGGCGCGCTTCCCTCTCCGCCGCGCGCCCTCCCGAACGGCGCACGGAGGGCGTGCGATCCGTTTCACCGCCTGAACGCCGTGTTCAGTCAGGTGCACGCCGAGTAAACTCTAAAAATCATATCCCTGAAAACCACCCACGCGCACCCGGATTGGATGCGCGAGTGGTGGAGGGTGCCCTCGAGAAGTGGGCAAGTTTGACCCGGGGTCAGCCCTATGGAAGCTATGCCGGGAAGGTTCCGGCCAGCCTCGTTCAGGAGACCACTGATATCCTTGCCTCTGCTGGTCCGGACGAGCCGGCACTAATATCCGCGGATATAACTCGGAGATTGACCGAGATCTGGTCCGCCCTCGGCGTTTCGCCATCTCCTTCTGAGCTCAGCGAACAGGCGAACCTCCTCTCCGCAGGTGACCGCACCGAGACCGCTATGGCTGCCCTCGCCTCACGGATAGCGGACGGATGGCAGCGCCATTGGCGCAAGCCCCCTACCCCGCTGCAATTCGAGGGTTTCGTTAAGGCGGCGCGGGCGGAAAACCCGGTGCGGGCTCGGCTCACCTTGTTGAAAATGCACCTCCGGCAATGGGCTCACGTGCAAAACAGGTTGCCAAAGCCGGCATTGTCCAACAGTTTGGCCCCGAGAGGCACTCTTGCCTTTGACAACAGGGCCACGGCATCGCCCTCTTCATATCCGCGGATATAACCATGGCATACGGGCAATTCGAGCAGTTCATCCGCAACATGACGCGAGTGATGGGCGCCGTGAACACCAGGCTGCAGCGCGATCTCACGCTGCGCACCCGGGTGTCCCGCCGCTTTTCCATGACGGAAGTCTCCGAGCTTCTCAACGTCGACGTGACCTACCTCGCCCGGGTTTCCTCGGATGAGCCGGTGTTTCCCGAAGGCCAGCGCACCGGACGGGAGCGGACATTCTCCCCCTCGGAGATCATGCTGATCCGGGCGCTGATCGGGTCGAACCCCGGGGCCAAGCGCCAGCACTCCTTCTGGCGCAAGCCGGGAGACCCTGTCCGCGTGGTGACCTTCGGCGCGCAGAAGGGGGGCACCGGGAAGTCGCTCAGTGCCGCGCATTTCGCGCAATACGTGAACCTGTTCTACGGCCTCCGCGTGGGGGTGATCGACGCGGATCCCCAGGCCACCGTCAGCCTCTACTTCGCGGATGAGACCCTGCCCCTCTTCAAGCCCGACACCCCTACCCTCGCGGATTTCATGGGCGTGGATGACCCCGGCGCCCAAGAGCTTGTGCCACGCACGGCCCGGGAACTGGACGCGATCTGGCAGCGAACCCCCTGGCCCGGCATCAAGCTCATCCCAGGCGGCGCGAACATCCAGAACGGTGATATCAGCCTGTTCTTCCTGTCGCGCACCTCGCAGGTGCCGGTCTATCGCATCCTGCGCAAGGCGATCGAGGAATGGGACGCAGGCAACGGCCCGCGCACCACGGTCGACATGCTGCGCAACGCCTCCGGCGCGTTCAACATGGAGGCCTATGCGCGCGCGCTGGACGAGACGGTGGATCTCATCGTCATCGACCAGCAACCTTCCCTCACGCTGATGCAGCTCAACGGGCTCATCGCCGCGGACAGCGTGGTGATTCCGCAGACGATGAAGGGCTTCGACCTTGCAACGCTCGCCACCTATGTTTCCAATATCGGCGAGTATCTGGAGTTCATCATGGGGTTTGAGGCCGACATCGAGATCGGGCGTGGCGAGCATGTCGTGCTTCCCACCATCGTGCAGGAGCAGAACACCCAGGATACCGACCAGATCGTGGATCTTTATCGCCGGGCCCCGCGCGAGATCCTGCAGGTGTGGTACAACCGATCTGACGCGATTGCGAATGCCGCCGAGGAGTACAAGAGCATTTACGAATACCTTCCGCCGAAAACGCGGCGCGCCTCGGCGCGGGCGTTCATGGCCAATGCCAATGCGGTCAACGATGCGCTGGTGCAGCGGATCTGCCCGGATCTGCCGCCACGGGAATTCGCAAAGGCCTTCATAGAGGAGCGCTGGGGCTGACATGCCACGCAAACGCAAGCTGGATGCTACCATTCCCGAAGACCACGCCACCCCCCTGCCCGAGGACACGCCGCGCGGCGCCATGGGCGGCATGTGGGCCGGTTCCGCGATGAACCTGCTGCGCAAACGCATCGAGACCACGCATGGCTCTCTGGTCGAAGGCATCCTGAACGGCACCGTGGCGCTGGAACTGTCGCCCGAGCAGATCGAGGACGTCGCCGGTTCCGACCGTGTCGGAGACTGGGCCGGAGACGAGGCCTTCGACGCGCTTGTCGCCAACATGAAGCGCCGGGGCCAGACCCAGCCCATCCGGGTGCGGCCCCGCGATCCGGATTGGAGCCCGGACGCGGACGATCCGCTGCGCACCGGTGACGTGTTCGTGGTGCAGTCCGGCAGGCGGCGGATCGAGGCGTGCCGGCGGCTGGGACGAAAGGTGATCGCGATCCTCTCCACCGAGCGGGGCGATGCCGCCCTCGCCGACCTGGAGGAGCGCTTCCACGAGAACACCATGCGCCAGAATCTCAGCGGCTTCGAGGAACTGCTTTCGGTCGGTCTGATCGCGGAGAGCCTGAGGGACCTGTCGCAGGAGGACATCGCCGGGCGGCTGGGCGTGTCGCAGAATGACATCTCGCTCGGCCTCTCCTGTGTCAATCTGCGAGACCGCATTCTCGCCGAGGTCGATGTGGCCACCACGCCGAAGCGGGCTTATCGGGCGATCATCCCTCGGCTGAGGCGCGGGGAAAGCCTGGCGCCGCCCCCCACGCCTCAGGGGGCGAAGGGTGCCTTCACCGCCGGTGGGCTGCGGGTGGAGGTGGAAAGCGCGAAATCCGGCCTGGTGTTGAAGGTGCGCGGCGCACAGCTTCCGGAAAGAGATCTGGACAGGCTGGCCGAGCGCGTGGCGCAGCTGTTCAGGTAGCGGCGTGGGGCAGGCGGCCACCCTGCCCCGCACGCGGACAGATGATCCGTGCTGACAAGAATCCCCATGTGCCGCGCAAAAGTGGCGAAAAATGCGCGTTAAGCGACACCGCTCTGGAGATGACTGACATAACACCGCCTGCCATGAAACTCTGCGCATGTGCCCCCTGTCCCAGAGCAGAGCGCCCTGCCCCGTCCGGCCACAAGAAGCGACCCCAGGGCCGGGACTCCGTCGGGATGACTTGCTATAGTTTCCGTTCACCTGTGCAATCCGGAGATCAGGAGCATCATGGCTGAACGCCTCTGGCCCGGTACCCATGATGACACGGAGGCCCTGACCCGCGATTCGGACACCGAACTGCTCCGGGCCGCGATGCCCGGTCAGGGATATTCGGTGCTGCTGCGTGTTGCGCTGTCCGGCGCCGGGGCCGAGGCCCTGTTACGGCAGGAATTCGCTCTCGCGCCGCGGCTCGACCCGGCCTGGGCCGCCCAGCCGCTGGACTTCACCCGGATGGGCGCCCGCCCGGCCCTGCGCAGCGCGGATCCGGGCGGGAGGCCGCTGGGGGACCTGCTCGTGGCGCCGATGGGCATGGCGCTGCGCCTGCGCCTCGGCAGCGGGATGATCGCGGCGGTGGCGGCTATGCACGTCCAGGGCCTGCGCCATGGCGACATCCGTCCGGCCAACCTGCTGTGCCAGGACAGCGGCGCGGTGCACTTGCTCGGCTTCGGCCACGCCGGGCCGGACATTGCGCCGGCGCGGCCGGATGTGGATCTGGCGCCGGACAGTCTGCCCTGGATGGCACCGGAACGCACCGGCCGCCTGCATGCGCCGCTGGACCGGCGGGCCGATCTCTATTCCCTTGGCGTGGTGCTCTACGAGCTGCTCGGCGGTGCGCCGCCCTTGGTCGCGCGCGACGCGGCGGAGTGGCTGCATTGCCACCTGGCGCGTAGCCCGGTGGATCTCGCCACCCGGGCGCCGGAGCTGCCCGTCGGCCTGGTGCGCGTGGTGCACCGGCTGCTCGCCAAGGCGCCGGAGGAGCGGTTCGCCGACGGGGAAGCGGTGCAGGCGGAATGGGAGCGCAGCCTGCCGGGGCGGCAGCCCGGGCCGCGGCGCGCCGCCTCGCCCGACCGGCCCCGGCCGCTGGTGCCGGCGCAACTGCACGGGCGGGCAGGGGAGCTCGCCGCGATTTCCGCCGCCTTCGAGCAGGCCGCGCGGCGCGAGGGGACCACCGTTGCGCTGGTGCATGGGGTGTCGGGCATCGGAAAATCGGCGCTGGTGCGCGCGGCGCTGCGCGGCCTGGTGCCGCCGCGCGGGTTGTTCGCGGCCGGCAAGTTCGACCAGTACGCCCGCGGCGCGCCCTATGCCACGCTCTCGCAGGCCTTCGGGCAGCTGATCACCGGGATCCTGGGCCGCCCGCGGGCGGAGCGCGAGGTCTGGGCGGATGCCTTGCGCCGCGCTCTCGGGCCGGCCGCGGCGGTGATCGCTCCGGTCGCGCCGGGGCTGGAGCTGCTGCTCGGGCCGCTCCCCTCCGCGCCGGACCTTCCGCCGGAACAGGCCACCGCGCGCTTCGATCATGCGTTTCGCGGGCTGATCTCGGTCTTCGCGCGCCCCGAGCATCCGCTGGCGCTGTTCCTCGACGACCTGCAGTGGATCGACCGGTCCACGCTCGACCTGCTGCGCCGCCTGCTCCACGAGTCCGGGCCGGCGCGGCTGCTGATCGTCGCGGCATGGCGCAGCGACGAGGTGCCGATCGACCACCCGCTGCGCGGCCTGCTCGGGCTGCTGCGCGTCATGCCGGGCCTCGAGATCCATGACGTGACCGTCGGTCCGCTCGACCAGGGCGCGATCAGCGGGCTGCTCTCCGAGGCGCTGCACATGCCGCGCGGGGCCACGGACGGCCTTGCGGCCGCGCTGGGGGAGAGCAGCAACGGCAACCCGCTGCACATCCTGCAATTGCTCTCCGCCCTGACCGAGGAGCGCGTGTTGCGCCCGGACCCGTCGAGCGGCCAGTGGCACTGGGATGAGGCCGCGGTGCGCGCGCGCCCGGCGCAGGTGGTGAGCGAGCTGTTCTCGTTCCGGCTCACCCGGCTGTCGGAGGCGGCGCGCAGCCTGCTGCTGCGCTTCGCCTGTCTCGGCGGCGCGGTGGAAACCGCGACCCTGGCCTCCGCCGCCCGGCTGGACCCGGCCCGCACCGAGGCACTGCTGGAGGAAGCGCTACGCGACGGGCTCGTCCAGCGCCGGGCCGGCGGCTGGGCCTTCCTGCATGACCGGGTGCAGGAGGGGGCCTATGCGCTGGCCCCGCCGCGACAGCGCGCCGCGCTGCACCTGGACGTGGGCCGGGCGCTGGCCGCGGCCTCCGGGCCGCATCCCCCGGCGGAGCGCGCCTTCGCCATCGCCGCGCAATACACTCTCGCCCTGCCATGCGTGACCGATCCGGCCGACCGGCTGGAGCTGGCGCGCTTCTATCTCGAGACCGCACGCCACGCCCAGGCGTCCAGCGCCTGCCGGGCCGCGCAGACCTATGCCTCCGAAGGGCTGGGGCTGCTGGGCCCGATGCCAGGAGACCCGGGCCTCGCCTTCGACCTGGGGTTCCTGCGCGCCGAATGCGCCTTCCTCGACGGGTCGGCCGCCGAGGCGCTGGACCGCCTGCCGGAGCTGGCCGCCGCGGCGCGCACCCCCACCCAGCGCGGCGCGGTGGCGGCACTGCGCATCACGGCGCTGCTGGCGCTGGACCGTTCCGACCAGGCCATCGCCACCTGCCTCAGCTATCTCGCCACCCAGGGCACGATGTGGCAGCCGCACCCGTCCGAGGCCACGGCGCGCGACGAATATGCCCGCTTCCTCGCCGCGCTGGACGGCCGGCCCGTGGCCGCGCTCGCCGATCTGCCGGTGATGGAGGACGAGGCCTCGCATGCGATGATGGACGTGCTCGCCGCCGCGCTGGCGCCGGCTTTCTTCTTCGACGAGCATCTCGTGGCGCTCATGCTGTCGCGCATGGCCAATCTCACGCTGGACCGCGGGATCTGCCATGCGTCGCCGCTGGGCTTTGCCTATCTGGGGATGATCTGCGGCCCGGGCTTCGGCGATTACCATCAGGCCTATGAGTATGGCCGGCTGGGCGTGGCGCTGCTCGACCGCGGGCTGGTGCGCTTCCGGCCCCGGGTGCTGATGACCTTCGCCTATCACGTGGCACCCTGGACGCGGCCCGTGCGCTCCGAACGTGCCCTGCTGCTGCGCGCCTTCGAGGAAGCGCGTGAGAGCGGCGACATCACCTATGGCGGCTTCACCTCGGTTACGCTGGTGAGCTCGATGCTCTGGGCGGGGGAGCGGCTGGAGCAGGTCCAGCGCACGGCGGAGGCCCGGCTGCACTACGTGCGGCAGGTGCAGTTCGGCCTCTGCGCCGACATCCTCACCAGCCAGATCCAGATGACCCGGGCGCTGCGCGGCCTCACCCGCGACCCCGGGAGCTTCGCCGCCCGCGCCTTCGACGAGGCGGCCTTCGAGGCCCGGCTCACCGACAATCCCAGTCTCGCCATTGCCGCCTGCTGGCACTGGATCCGCAAGCTGCAGCTTCGGGTGATCGCGGGGGATGCGGCCGGTGCCGTGGAGGCCGCGCTGCTGGCCGAGCCGCTGCTGTGGACCACGTCCGGCCACCTGGAAATGGCGGAGTACCACTTCCACGCCGCGCTCGCGCATGCCGGGCTGGCGGCGCGCAGCGGGGCGGAGCTGCACCGGGCCCGGCTGGCGCGCCACCTCGTCCAGCTGGACCGCTGGGCGGAGGTGAACCCCGGCGACTTCCGTGCCCGCGCCAGCCTGGTCCATGCCGAGAGCGCCCGGATCTCCGGCTTCCGCGAGGAGGCGATGCGGCTCTACGACCGCGCGATCATGGACGCGCGCCGGCAGGACGCGCCCCAGGTGGAGGCACTGGCCGCCGAACGCGCCGCGCAGTTCCACGCCTCCCAGGGACTGCCGGGGCTGGAGGCTGCCTGCCTGCGCGACGCGCGCGCCGCATGGGAGCGCTGGGGCGCCCTCGGCAAGGTGTGGCGCATGGACGTGCAGCGGCCCGACCTCAGCCCGGACGCCGCGGAAACCGACAGCGCGCCGGTCGCCCTGCCGGGCACGGACATCGCCGCCCTGCAGCGCGGCTCGCAGGCGGTGGCCGGGCCCGGCGGTTTCGCCGAGCTGGCGCCCACGCTGCTCGAACTGGTGCTCGAACATGCCGGCGCCTCGCGCGCGCTGCTGTTCGTCGTCTCCGGCGCCAGCCTGCGCGTGGAGACCGAGGTGCAGGCCAGGCCCGACGGCGTGCGCACCCGGCGGATCGCCCCCGGCGACGCGCCGCCGCTGCCGTGGAACCTGGTGGAGGCCTGTGCCGCGGAGGCGAGGGTGATCCGCATCGACGACGCCCACACCCCCGGGCCCTTCGCCGCCGACCCCTACTGGAGCGCGGCCACGACCCGCGCGCTGCTGTGCCTGCCGCTGCTGCGCCGCGGGCGCACGGTGGGCGTGATCCTGCTGGAGAACGACCTCGCCGCGCAGGCCTTCCCGCCGGCCCGGGTGGACCTGCTGCGCCTGCTCGCCTCGCAGGCCGCGGAGGTGATCGAGGTGGCGAGCCTGGAGGAGAAGGACGCCCTGCTCAAGGAGGTCCACCACCGGGTGAAGAACAACCTGCAGCTCATCATGAGCCTGCTGAGCCTGCAGGCCGGGCGCATCGAGGACCCCGCGACGGCGATGCTCTTCGCCGATGCCCGGGACCGGGTGCGCTCCATGGCCTTCGTGCACGAGAGCCTGTACCGGCTGGGGAATTTCGCCAGCGCCCCGATGCGCCCGCAACTGGAGGCGATCTGCGCCCAGCTCCTCCGCGCCTATGCGCCGCCCGACGGCACGGTCGACCTGCGCACGGACCTGGAGGACCTGCAGCTCGATCTCGACCGCGCGGTGCCCTGCGGGCTGATCGTGAACGAACTGGTCTCCAACGCGCTGAAGCACGCCTTCCCCGACGGGCGGCGCGGCCTCGTGCTGGTCATGCTGAAGCGGCGGGGCGCGGAGATCGCCATCACCGTGCGCGATGACGGCGCGGGGCTGGCACCGGAGGTCGACATCGCCGGGGCGCAGACGCTCGGGCTGCAACTGGTCTGCGATCTCACGGAGCAGCTGCGCGGCCGCATCGAGATCCGCCGTGGCCCCGGGGTGGCGGCGGAGCCCGCACCCGGCGGGCCCGGGGAGGACGGGCAGGGCCCCCGACCGGCTCTGCCCGCCGCCGGGGCCGTCCCGCCCCGGCCCGTGCCCCGTCCTGGCGCGCCCCCCCTTGCGGACCGGCTCCCGGGCGTGCCACTTCGCAGCGGTACCGAGATTACCGTGACCTTTCACGCCGGAGAGCAGATGACATGACCAGCGCCCGCATCCTGATCGTGGAAGATGACCGCGTGGTGCGCCGGGACCTTCAGCAGCAGCTCTCCCGGCTCGGCCACCGGGTCGTCGGCGCCTCCGCCACGGGGGAGGAGGCGATCACCCTGGCGGCCGCCCATGCGCCGGACCTCGTGCTGATGGACATCCGGCTCGAGGGCCGGGTGGACGGTATCGAGGCCGCCCGGCAGATCCGCGATGCGCACCGGATCCCGATCATCTATCTCACGGCCTACGCGGATGACGAAACCGTCCGCCGTGCCGCCGTCACCGAGCCGTTCGGCTATCTCCTCAAGCCCTTCGAGGAGCCGCAGATGCGCACCGTCATCCAGATGGCGCTCTACAAGCGCGACGCGGAAGCGCGGCTGCGGCTGACCGAGCGCCGCTACGCCGCCACGCTGGCGGGCATCGGGGACGGGGTGATCTCCTGCGACGGCACGGGCCAGGTGGATTACATGAACCCGGTGGCAGAACGCCTCACCGGCTGGGTCGCCGCGGCCGCCGCCGGCCGGCCCATCGCCGAGGTGATGCCGGTGCGCGACGCGGAAACCGGCGCCACGCTTGCCGGCCTCGCCTCCCTGGTCCTCGCCGGCTCCGCGCCGCCGGAGAGCCGTCCGCGCCCCGCTCCCGCCGGGCCCGGGCCGGCGCGGGGCGACGTTCCCCCGTTTCCGGCCGATCCCAGCCCGGCATACCTTCCCCCCGCGCCCGGCGCGGGCGCGCAGACGGGCTCCGGCGCAGCGGAGGGGGACAGGGCGCTCGAACGCAGTGTGCTGCTGCTGCCGCGCGAGGGCATGCCGGTGGCGATCGAGGAGCGCGGGGCCCCGCTGCTCGACGATCTCGGCCACCCCGCCGGGGCAGTGATCACCTTCACCGACCTCACCCAGCGCCGGCAGGTGGCCAACGCCCTGCGCCAGGCGAAGGCCGACCTCGCCCATATCTCGCGGGTCACGCTGATGGGGGAGCTGGCCGCCGCGGTGGCGCATGAGGTGAACCAGCCGCTGATGGCGATCGCGGCCAATGCCGGGGCCTGCCTGCGCTGGCTCTCCGACGACCGCCCGGCCATCGACAAGGCCCGTGTCGCCACCGAGCGCATCGTGCGTGACGCCGACCGGGCCGGCGAGGTGGTCCGCTCCATCCGCGCGCTGGCGCGGCGCACCCGCTCGCGGGCGGGCGACGTCGACCTCGGCGCCCTCGTGCGGGAGACGCTGACCCTCGTGCGGGCCGAGCTGCAGCGCGCCTCGGTGGCCACCGACCTCGCCGTCGCGCCCGGCCTGCCGGTGCTGCACGGTGACCGGGTGCAGCTTCAGCAGGTGTTCCTCAACCTCGTGGTCAACGCGATAGAGGCGATGGCCACGGTGGCCGACCGCCCGCGCGAGCTGCGCATCGAGCTGGACGCCCGCGCCGGGGAGGCGATCATCCGGGTGATCGACAGCGGCACCGGCCTGCCGCCGGACGCGGTTCCGCAGATCTTCAACGCCTTCTTCACCACGAAGCCCGAGGGCACCGGCATGGGCCTGTCGATCAGCCGCTCCATCGTGGAGCTGCACGGCGGGCGGCTCTCGGGCTCGCCTCGCAGCCCGTTCGGGAGTATATTCGAGGTTGCGCTGCCGATCCGCCCGGGAGGCCCCGCCACATGACAGCCGTTCTGACCTGGCCTGAGAGCACCGTCCTTCCCACCGTGGTGGTGATCGACGATGACGATTCCGTGCGCGAAGGGCTGGAGGCGCTGCTCGATTCCGTGGGGCTGGCCTGCGAGACCTTCGGTTCCGTGCAGGATTATCTCGCCGCCGGGCCGGAGGTGGAGCTGGGCTGCATGGTGCTCGACGTGCGCCTGCCCGGGCGCAGCGGCATCGATTTCCACGACTCGCTGGTGCGCGCGGGGGTGGACCTGCCGGTGATCTTCATCTCCGGGCATGCCGATGTGCCGATGTCGGTGCGGGCGATGAAGGCCGGCGCCTGGGAGTTCCTCACCAAGCCGGTGCGCCACCAGGAACTGCTCGACGCGATCCACCAGGCCATCGAACACCACCGCGCCCGGCGCCGTGGCCGCTCGCGCATGGCCAGCCTGCGCGCCCGGTTCGACAGCCTCACCCCGCGCGAGCGCGACGTGGCCGCCGGGGTGACGCGCGGCCTGCTCAACAAGCAGATCGCCGGGGAGCTGGGCCTGAGCGAGGCCACGGTGAAG
This sequence comes from Paroceanicella profunda, assembly GCF_005887635.2. GTDB lineage: Bacteria > Pseudomonadota > Alphaproteobacteria > Rhodobacterales > Rhodobacteraceae > Paroceanicella > Paroceanicella profunda. Next base: position 52,093 of record NZ_CP040824.1, read on the forward strand.
CTGCACCGGGGCAACCTGATGCGCAAGATGGAGGCGGGGACGATGATCGACCTCGTGCGCATGCTCGACCAGATCGCCTGAGCCTTGAGCCTTGAGCCCCGGGCGCCTGCCCGCCGCATCGCCCGCGACAGCCCGCCACGCCTCTCGGGAGGCAGGGCCTGGGCCTGCGTGCAGGCCTTCGCCGTGCATTGATCCCGGGGCAGGCGCAGTCCGTCCGCGCGCCCGGAGCCGGAGCGGCGCCCCGCCCGGGCAGGGTACCGGGCCCGCGCCGCAGCCAGGGCCCCGGCCCGCCCGCGCAGCCGGCTTGCTAAGATGCGGCGCACGGGTCTATTTTCGAAAATGACGCCCGGCAGTCCGTTTGCACACACATCGCTCCCTGCCGGCGCCCGAGGACTTGCCGTGACCCGATCTATGCCAGCAGGATCGACCTATGACGCGGCGCTCGACGCGCTCGCGGCAGCCTGTGACGAGGTGTTCCTCCTGCCCAGTGCCAGCCGCGGCGTCGTGCTCGTGGGGGCCACGCTGCGCGACCCGTCCCGCTTCGGCGCCGGGCCGGAACCGCTGCACGCCGGCGGCCGGGGGCGCAGCCCGGAGGACGCCCGGCGCGGCTGCCTGGAGGAGCTGGCCGAACGCCTCATCCTGCGCGCCGCCGGGCCGGCCGCCTGGGCGCCGGCGGAGACCCGGAGAACGGCTGACGACAGGATATCGCACAGCGGCGCGGACGGGCAGGGCACCGCCGCAACCGCAACCGCAATGCCCTGTCCGATCGCGCCAGGCGGGCTGGGCCGGGCCAGCGCCTGCGCCGCGGACCCGGACACCGCCCTGCAGCGGGCCCGGCTGGAACTGGCCGAGCGTCGGGCCGTCGCGGCCTGGTGGTCCGGCGCGCGCTGCGCCCCCGCGCCGGCCGGCCCGGCCCAGGCTGCCCTCGCGGAGGTGTTCCCGCCCGGGCCCTTCGGCCGCCGCCGCTGGCTGCTTGACCTGTCTCCGGGCGCGGACGGCACGGTGATCGCCGCGCTCTCGACCACGTCGGGCGGGCGCGGGCTGGTGGGGGGCTTCGCCGCCGCGCACACGCCCGAGGCCGCCGCCCGCCGCGCCAGCGAGGAACTGTGCCAGATGGAAGCCGCCGCCGCGATGGCCTGGCAGCGCCGCGGCCCGGAGGGCGCCGGGGCGCTCGCTCCCGCCGACCGCCTGTGGCTCGCCCGGCTGGAGGCGCCCTGCCCGGACTGGCTGGCGCCGGATGACACCGGCACGGCGCTGCCCGCGGAGCCGGCGTCATCCGGCGTCGTCACCCGCCATCTCGGCCTGCCGGGCTGGCCCTTCCACGTGGTGGCGCTCAGCGGGGCAGGGGGGCCGCCGGGCCCCGGCCTCGACGACACGGGAGCGGCGATCGCGGCCCGGGCGCCGGTGACGCGGGCTGTGCATGCCCCCGCCGGGGAGGCCGGGGCAGCGACCCCGCTCGGGACGTCTCGGGGGAGGCGGTGACCGCGCGCGGGGCATTCCGGACGGCGGATCGCGCCCGGTGGCGGGCGGGAGGCCGTGCCGGAAGTCCGGGAGCGGATCACCCCGGAACGCGGGACGTCGCCACCGGGGGCGAGGTGGCGCGGGCTGCGGCATGGGGGCGAATCGCATAGCGGGTCTGGAAACCCTGCGGCGATGAAGGCAGAGTGCGAAAGGGATCAGGGGCTAACGAGACAATGTGGGAATTGAGAGGGATCGGCCGCGCCGCGCTGCTGGACGGCACCGGAGCTCCGGTGACGTTGCGCAGCGAGCGCAGCCTCGCGCTGATCGCCTATCTGGCGCTCGGGCCGGCCGCGTCGATGACGCGTGAGCGGGCCTGCGGGCTGTTCTGGGGTGACCGGCCGGAGGCCGCCGCCCGCTCCTCGCTGCGCCAGCTCCTGCACCGGCTGAAGGCCGACCTTGCCGACGCGCCGGACCTTCTGGACATCGGCCGCGACAGCATCGCGCTGAAGGAGCCGCTGCGCACCGACCTGCACCGGCTCTGCGACGAGATCGCCGCCGGCGCCCCGCCGCAGACCCTGCCGGAGGCCGAGGCGCTGCTGCAGGGGCTCGAATCGCTCTCCGAGGAGTTCGACGCCTGGCTCGGCATCGTGCGCCAGCGCTGGGTGGAGCGGCTGCTGGGGCTGCTCTCCGCCGCGCTGAAGGTGCCCGGCCCGGTGCAGATCCACGCGGCGCGCGGCCTGTTCTCCGCCGATCCCACCCATGACGGCGCCGCGCGCATCCTGATCCAGACCGCGCTGGACGAGGCCGCCCTGGCCGAGGCGCTGCGCGTCTACGAGCGCCACTGGGACGCGCTGGACGCGGAATGGGACCAGGAACCGGCCGCGGACCTGCAGGACCTCGTGGTGCGCGCGAAAAGCGGCGAGGTGATCTCCCGCGTCGCCCCCGCGCCGGCCCGCGCCATGCCCCGGCAGGCCCCGGCTCCGGCCGGCTTCCCGCCCGGACCGCCGGTGGACCCGGCCGCGCCGCCGATCATCGAGATCGCGCCCTTCCTGCCCGCCGGCCCCTGGACCGGCCCGTCGGACCTGCCGAACGGCTTCCGCCTCGAACTCATCGCCGCGCTGGTGCGCTTTCGCGAATGGGCCGTGGTCGAGCAGAGCGTGGGACTGGACCCGGACTACCGCATCTCCGGCATCTTCATGGACGTGGGCGGGCGCGTGCGCCTCACCCTCACCACCATCGAATGCCGCACCGGCGGCTATCTCTACTCCGACGCGCTGGAACTGGAGACGGACGCCTGGGCCGACATCGTCACCCGCACCATCCGCCGGGTGGCGATTTCGCTGAACATGCATGTCTCGCGCCGCCGGCTCACCGCCTGGGACGTGGCCTCGCCGGAAAGCGCCGCGCCGGGGCGGGGCCAGGCCTATGACCTGTGGCTGCGCGGCAACGACCTGCGCAAGCGCTGGAGCGCCAGCAGCTTCGACGAGGCGGAGGTCGCCTTCCGCCAGCTCATCAAGCTGGAGCCGGGCTACGCGGCGGCCTACAGTTCGCTCGCCGGGCTTCTGAACACGCGTCATCTCGCCGAGCCGGGGATCATGCGCAGCCCGGCCCGGGCGGCGGCCGCGCGGGAATTCGCCATGCGCGCCGTGGCGCTGGACCCGCTGGACGGGCGCAACCAGCACGCGCTGGCCTGGTCGCACGCGCTGTGCGAGTCCCACGAACTCGCCGCCTTCCACTTCGACCTCTCGATGGAGCTGAACCCCTCCAGCCCCCGCACCCTGGTGCCGCTCGCGCATGGTTATTCCTTCCTCGGCCAGCATGACCGGGCCCTCGGCCTCGCGGCGCAGGCCATGGCGATCCATCCGCAGATGAACGGCGTGCACTGGGGCTACCTCATGTGCATCCGCTACTTTGCGGGAGATACCACCGGCGCCCTGCAGGCCGGCGAGGCGGCGGGAGACGCGGTGTTCGACTTCCTCGCCTGGCACGCCGCCGCACTGGCGATGGACGGCGCCACCGTCGCGGCGCGCGCGAAGATGGAGCAGTTCGTCGCAGCCGCGGTGGACCGCTGGGCCGGGGACGGACCGGCGGACTGGGAGGCGATCGGCCGCTGGCTGATGCATTCCTTCCCGATCCGCCGCGCCGAGGACCTCGCCCGCCTGCGCACCGGCCTCGCCGCGGCGGGCCTGCCGGTCTGATCCCGCCGCGACGGCGTCCCTCCCGGCCCCCGCCCCGAAACGGCCCGCTCTCGCGCGCACAGACCCGCCGCGGCGCGCGGGACGGGATCGCCCCGACATCCCCTCGCGCCGGACGGAGGCCCGGCCGACACCGGGCGGCAAGGCGCATCGCCCCTCGGCGCCGGCCAAGTGCTCGGCATGGACCGGGCGCGCCGCCCTTCCGGATCAGTCGCAGTGCTGCAGCACGTAGTCCCCGAGGCGGAAATCGTAGAAGGACATGCGCTGTTCCTTCGTCTTGGCCGGCGGCATCAGGAAGGTCATGAACTCCTGGTCCAGCGTGTAGCCGGGGTCATTCTCCACCCGGTCGAGAATGTCCTCCAGCTGCTCCTTGGCCGGCACGACGATGTGGAACTCGTCCTCGGAGTTCTGGTGCACGATCACCTTGATCGGGCAGTGCTTGCGCTCCAGCTCGTTGCCGTCCTTGTCCTGCAGGGTGATGCCGGCCTTGTACATGTCCTTCAGCGCCCCCTTGGAATCCCCCACGGGCACCTTGTCCTTCAGCACCCATTTGCGCACGAGGGCGCCCATGGCGCGCAGGACAACCGGATCGTTCATGTTGAACACATGCGAAGGCATTGGAGATCTCCCGGATCAGTGTGTTTGCGTGCGAAGGAAGGAAAGCAGGCCGGTCATGCGCCGCGGCGCCTCCTGGCCGAGAATGTCGCGCCACAGCGCCCGGCCGCGGGCGGTTTCCGCCTCGGACTCGATGAGCCCGGCGCCGAACACCTCGCCCACGATGGCGCTGGCCACCGGCCCGAGATGGTGCCCGCCGGCGTGCTGGGCCTCCAGCAGCACGTAGAGCGCCAGGGGCATGCGCGCGGCCAGCGCGGCGCGGTCCGCGGCGTCGAGCCCCGGCAGCCGCTCGGCGAGCAGCGCCTCGCGCGCCGCGGGCTCCAGCAGGGCCACCCCCGGCATGCGCGCGGCCACGAAGGCGTCGGTGTCGTCCATCCCGTCCGCGGCGCAGCGCACCATGTCGCGGTAGGCCAGCCCCCGGCCCACCCCGTCATCCCCGGGGAAGAACCCCTCGTCATGCAGGGTGAGGTTGATGCCCGGCTTGATGAGATGGCTGAAGTTGCGCAACCGGCCGTCCGGGGTGCGCGGGGCGGTGTCGTCGAAGAAGAACCGGTCCCACTCCAGAGACCAGATCCGCGCCGGCGCGGAGGGCTCCGCGGCCAGCGAGATCAGCCGCGACAGCGAGGCCGGCTTGTTCTCCGCGAACTGCGCGGAGAGCGCGTAATGCCCCCGCGCCATCGTGTGCCCCACCCGGTAGGCGGCCGAGGCGAAGGCGCGCGACACCGGCGCGTCCACCGAGCCGGAGCCGAGCAGCCGCAGCCCGTCGAAACTGGCGCGCGCGCAGGCGTCCACCACCCGGGCATGGGTGGCGTCGTCCAGCAGGCGGGCGAGGAAATCATGCAGGATGATGTCGCGGTAGGCCGCCAGCACGATGGTGCGTGCCGTGGCCAGAACCCGGGCGCCGTCATAGCTGCCGGCGGGCTCCCGCGCCTCCACCCGGTCCACCACCGCGTTGTGCACGCAGGCGAAGAGCACCGTCACCTGCGAGATCAGGTAATGCAGGTTGTTGCGCGGATCGGCGGTGACGGCCGTCATCTCCGGCAGTTGCGCCACCAGGCGCGGCAACACGCAGAACTCCGGCCCCTGAGGGGCGGTGCTGGTCCATGCGGCGCGCGAGAGGAACGAGCGCTCGGTGTCGGGCATCGGCGCCAGCGCCAGCCGGGTGCGCGGCATCCGGCCCGCGGGCTGGTAGAGCTCGGGGCGGATGTCCGGCCCCGGGCCGTAGAGCGAGCCGAGGTCGAGCGCCGAATTGGCGTGCTCGGGCGAGATCGGCGCCGAGGGCGCCTGGCCGGGGTCTCCCAGCCGCGGCCGCGTCACCCCGCTGAACACGAGGTCATGCGCGGCGAACTGCGCGAGATAGGTGTAGCCCGAGGGGATGCGCGGATTGTCGTCCGGGGCGTCGCGCCGCGCGTCCTTCATCGCCTCGGCCAGCCGGGCGAAGAGCGGCCGGCGGTCCTGCGTGGCGCTGCTCTCCAGCGCCCGTGCGGGCTGCGGCCCGTATAGTCGACACCCGATGGTCATGATGATCCCCCCTGGATCTTCGGCTGACGGGGGCGCGGACCTGCGGTGTCTTGTACTCCACCAGTCACGCGCAGGCCCTGTTCCGATTACCTGCATGAAAACACTGCGAACATCGCTAAACAACAGAATGTTTCATGGCCTGTATGTGAATGAATGCATTGACTGGCTGATTACATCTGGACAGGGGCGCCCGAATAGTGTTGCCTGTCCCCTCCGCGCGGCAGGAGCCTGCCGCATCGGCCCTCCCCCCGTTCCGGATACCCGCCTGCCGGGGCAGGCTGCGCCGGTCACGTGCCGCGGCGGCGCGGCACGCGTTCAGGCGTCGAGCAGCACGAACAGGGTTGCGGCCATGCCGTGGATCGCGGCCACCCGGTCGAACCCGCCCTTGGCGGAGCGCATGTCCCGGGCACGGTCGCGCAGCTCGCTGCTCACCAGGTCGATCTCGTCGAGATAGCTGAGGTTGATCTGCTCGGCCTTCGCCACTTTCGCCTGCAGCGCGGCCTTCACGGTTTCGAGCTGCCGGACGGCCTTCTGCCGCTCCGGGGCGTCGCCTGCCAGCAGGGCGAGCGCCGCCTGCACCTCGGCGATCGAGGCGATCCGCTCGGCCAGGTGCGGCTTGAAATCATGCGGGGTCATCGGGTCTCTCCATCTGTGATCCCAGTCCTTCCGGGCCTGCCCTGCGACGGCAGGAACGGGAGGGTCGGCGGGCGCTTGCGAACCAGATGTTCACAAGCGGTTAATCTGTGACCTCACATTGATGGATGCGGCGTTATACGGGCGTTATTCACCCGTTTCGCCCGGCCGCCTGTCTGGAAATATCCGTTATTTCAATATCTTGGGTCGAAAACGCGTCGGCGTGAGGCAAGCCTCGTCATCCGGCGGAAAGTGTCACTGCCCGCCAAGGCATCGGAAGGCAAACTGCATGAATGTTTCGACAGTGAAGGGCGTATCCTGGAAACGTTTCTTCCTGGATGAGACGATGGAGCCGTCTTCCGCGCATTGGGAAAATGTCAGCGTGTAATTGGAGTCGGAAAAGGCAATATAGGTGAAGAAAATGGATCCTTCCCCTTCGGACGGTATTTTATCCAGTCCATCGCTTATGATGGATTCCTGATCGGAGCTCAGGAATTTCCCGGCATATGGCCCGGTCTTCTGGAAATAGATCTGCAATTACGTCCCTCCAGCCTCCCCGGAATCAGCCACCGGCGCGGCGGTCCGCCTGTCCGGGTGTCCTCTGCGTCCGGAGCGTGGCGCCGGGCGGTATCAGGTCTCCTGTCCTGTCATGCCCCAAGGTGCGGACGCTTACAATATCGCCCGCTGCGGGATGTGCGAACCCGCACGTTTTGCCCCGCGCGGTGCCGCGAATCCGGCCCCTCCGCAGGCCTGCAGCAGGAGCCGGCCACCCGGCCCTCCGGAGAGACGCCCCCGGGTTCGCTGCCCGGAGGGCTTCGCGGAACCCGGGGACAGCGGGAACACGCCGGTTCCCGGCCCCGGGGCGCGGACGCCCGGCCGGAGGGCAGCCCGCAGGCTAGTTCAGATCATGCTCCGCGATCAGGGCCGCGAGGGCGGAGGAGAAGCCGGCGTTGTAATCCGTCGCCACCTCGTTCGCGACATAGTCCGTCCGCAGGTCGGCGTAGGCGCCGTTCACGTCCGGCCCGCCGACCAGCGCGCCGTAGAGCGTGTGCGCGTTGGCGGCGGGGTCGGAGTCGCTGTCGGTGCCGGAGGCGCCGCGGTGGTGCGGGTTGAGCGGGTAGTCATCGCCGAAGCCGACGACATAGCTCTGCCCGTCCGGATTGTCTCCCAGCATGTAGTCGAGCTGGTCGGCGGCGAAATCCACCACCGCGTCGATGCGCGCCTGCGAGCCACCCCGCGCCTCGGTGAGGTCGGCGTATTCCATCGCCAGGAAGGCGGTGTTCGCCGCGTAGCGGTTCGAGCCCCAGGCGTCGAGCCAGGCGAGGCCACCGTTCGTGTCCGTGCCCGGGGTGCGGGGCAGGCTGTTCATCCAGTAGTCGATATGCGCGCCGAGATCGGCGTAGGCGCTGCTGCCGCCCGGGGCCGCGGCCAGCAGCGCGGCGGTGCCCATGGACTTGTTGTCCCAGGACAGCCCCCAGGTGGTACCGCTGGCGGTGTACCAGGCCTGCGCCTTGTCCAGATAGGCGGCCTCGCCGGTGGCCCGGTTCAGCCAGGCCGCGCTCCAGGCCAGTTCGTCCTGATAGCCGCTCCAGGAATTGTAGAAATCCGCGGCGTCGGGCACGGCGGCGGTGTAGCTGCCCTGATAGGCCTCGGAGAAGGCGAAGAGCTGCTTCGCGGTGTCCAGAAGCTCATCCGCATAGGCGGTGCGGCCGGCCTCGCGGAACACGATGGAGCTCGCGGCCAGCGCGGCGGCCGTCTCCGCCGTCACCTCCGTGCCGGGGGTCCGGGCCGTGACCGCATAGGCGGGGCGCGCCATGGTCATGTCCTCGGGGGCGCCCCAGTAGGCGTGATCGGCGGCGCCGTTGCCGACCTGGGCGTAGAACACGTCATCGGCCAGGGTCTCGGTGCCCTTGTCGTCATAGGCGCGCAGGAAGTAATCGGTCACCCATGCGAGATGGGTGAGGATGTCGTCATAGGTGCCGCTCGCCTTGTAGCCCTCGGCGTAGTCCGACGCGCCCCAGGCCAGGAGCGTGGCGGAGGAGGCCATCGGCAGGCCGAACTTCACGTGATCGCCCGCGTCATACCAGCCGCCGGTGAGGTCGCGCCCGACGTCCGCGCCATCCGACAGCGCGCTGTCCCCGCGCCAGTCGACGGGGAAATCCTCCGGCAGATCCCCCGAATACTGCGCGTAGTAGAACTGCATCGACAGCCCAAGCGCCTCGCCGTAATCGGCGGCGGCGAAGGGTGAGGGCGTGCCGGGCACATGGCCCGTGCCGGGGCGGGGGTTCGGCCCGGGGCCGGACCCGGCCTCGGTGTAGATGTCGAAATAGGGCGCGTCCGGCGCGCTGCCGGTGGCCACGAAGCCGATGGTGACGGACTGTCCCTGCGCCAGCCCCGTGGTCCAGTCCCGGCCGATGAGCGAGGGGTCGCCGTCGGCCTCCGTCCGGGCCACCGCGCCCCACACGCGGTCGATCACGAAATCCGCGTCCTCGAAGGTCAGCCGCCAGCTCTCCAGCGGCCGGCCGGTGTCGTTCGTCACCGTGAGCTCGCCTGCAAAACCGTGCGTCCAGTGGGTGGAGACGGAGACGGAGACCTCCGGCAGGGCCGCGGCCCCATCGCCGTCGGTGATGGTGAGCCGCGCGTCGGGGCTGACGAGCGCGGCGCCCTGCGCGGAGAGCAGGCGGACATGCAGGCTCTCCGTCGGCTCCGCCACCCGGTCATCGCGCAGGGGGATGTCGAGCAGGGCGCGGGTGGTGCCGGCGGGAAGGGTGACGGTGCCATGGCTCTGGCCCGCCCGGTAATCTGCCGCGTCTGCGCTGCCGCCGGGCACCACGGCCCAGCGGACGGTAACGTCCTCGGCGCGCGCCTCGCTGAGAACCACGCGCATGTGGGCGGTGCCGTCCTCCTCCGCCGCGGTGGCGCGGGCCAGGCGCAGGCCGGGCAGGTCGTCGTCGATCAGGGTGAGGAGGGCGCTGGCGGTGCCGATGCGCGCACCCGTGGCGGAGGTGAGGGTGATGCGCGCGGTCTCCGTGCCTTCCTCCAGCGCATCGTCGAGGATGCGGACAGGGAAGCTCGTCGCGGTCTGGCCGGCGGCGATGGTGAGGCTGCGCGCCCCCGGCGCCGCCCGGTCCGCCGCGCCGGCGCTGCCGCCGTCAAAGGCCCATTTCACCGTGACGTCCATGTCGCTGGCGTGGGAGAGGGTGACGCGCATCCGCGCGGTGCCGTCGCCCTCGGTGGCGGTGACGGGGTGCAGGCTCACCACCGGCAGCGGGTCCGGCACGGGCTCGGGCGGGCTTACCGGAACACCGTTCACCCGGGTTACCGCGAGGTCCTGCCGCGCGGCGTCGGCCTGGAAGCCGAAGCGCGCGGTCTCCCCGGAGGCGAGCGCGCCGTTCCAGCCCTCGTCGGCGAGGGTGTAGAGCGGGCCGCTGCGCGAGACGATCCGCGCGCCCCAGATGCTGGTGATCCCGGCGTGCAGTTCCAGCACGAGGGTCCAGTGGTCGAGCCTGCGATGGGCCTCGAACGTGGCCTGCACCGCCATGCCCGTGTCCCACGTGTCGACGTCTGCGAAGGTGACGACGCCGGGCGCGCCGCCGGAAATGACTGTATCGGCCAATGCATTTGCCTCTCTGAACGCGATCCGGGCGAAATTCCCGGCAGATCAGGAGAGGCGAAAAACTGCCCCTCACCCGCCGGATGCTACGCAAGCCCGGGGCCCTTGTCAGCAGGAGCGCCGAAGGCCGGGGCGGCGCCGGAGCCGGGCAGGCGGCGCTTGCGCACCGAAGCCGCAGGCGTGGACCGTTTCCCCCGGCGGGCCGGCGGGCACCCTCGGTCGGGCGCCGCCCGGGCGGAGCCGGGACATCCGTCCGCGCGCCACACGCCGCGTGTGCCTCTCGGCGCCATCGAGGCAGGGCGGCGGAGGCGATCCCCTTGATGCGCCTTCATAAAAGCCGTCTGCACCACGCCGGGGCCAAGGCCACGCGCATGGCCGGTTCCCGGAGGGCCCGGAGCCGCCTCCCGCGCCGGAGCGCGCTGCGCCGCTGGCCGGAACCCGCCGGGACGGTGTGCCGTCTCGCCGCCGCCCGGCCGGCCTGCCCGGGGGCGCGCGGCCCGGCCATGGGGCATCGAAACCGCCCGGCGCGGGCGTTTCGGACCGTGGCTCCGCGCGGCGCTGCGCCAGAATGTCACGCATCGCAGACGCGAGCTGGCCTGCGCGCCGCAACCCACCGGGGCAATCCAGCGTTCGAAGCCTGTCGGGGGACGTTGCGGCGCGGTGCCGGAACCCGGCAGGATTCGTGCGGCGGATGGTATCGCGGAGGGTGTTGCCGCGACGGGCCCCCGCCCGGCGCCCGTGCCGCAGTGCACCGGCCGGGCGCGCCGGTGCGGGTCCGGCCCGGCGCGGCGGTGACCGGCGATGGCGCAGGGGTCACGCGCCATCTGGACTGGCGCGGCCGCCGGGGCGTCGCGCGGGTTGGCCTGCCCGGCGCCTCAGGCCGGCCGGCGCGGCTCGGAGAAGCGGAGCAGGCGCAGGGCGTTGAGGGTTACCAGCACCGTGGCGCCGGTGTCCGCCAGAATGGCGGGCCACAGGCCGGTCACCCCCAGCAGCGTGGTCACCAGGAACACGCCCTTCAGCCCCAGCGCGATGGCGACATTCTGGTGGATGTTCGCCATCGTGGCCCGGGCGAGGCGGATCTGGATGACCACGTCGCCCACCCGGTCGCGCAGCAGGGCGCCGTCCGCGGTCTCCAGCGCCACGTCGGTGCCCGAGCCCATGGCGAGCCCCACCTGCGCGGTGGCCAGGGCGGGGGCGTCGTTGATGCCGTCGCCCACCATCATCACTCGGGCGCCCGGCGTGGCGGCGGCGAGGTCGCGGATCGCGGTGACCTTGTCTTGCGGCAGGAGGCCGGCGCGGGCGGCGAGGCCGATGCGCTGCGCGATGGCCTGCGCGGTGCGGGGGGTGTCGCCGCTCAGCATCACCGGGGTGATGCCCATGCGCCGCAGGTCGGCGACGGCGGTGGCGGCGTCGGCGCGGGGCTCGTCACGCAGGGCGATCAGCCCGGCGAGGCGGCTCTGCGTGAACACCGCGACCACGGTGGCGCCCGTCTCCTCCGTGGCGGAGATCCAGGCGCGGGTGGCGGGGTCGACGAGGCCGTGCTGCGCGGCGAGGTCGGGGGACCCCACGGTCCAGTCCTGCCCGTCGATGGTGGCGCGCGCACCCCGGCCGGGCAGGGCGGCGGCGCCGGTGGCGGGAGGGAGGACGCAGCCTTCCGCCTCGGCGCGCGCCAGAATGGCCCGGCCGAGCGGGTGGCTCGCGCCGGCCTCCACCGCGGCGGCGGTGGCGAGCAGCCCGGTTTCCTCCTGCGCGATGCCGCGCAGTGCGACGATGCGCGGCCGGCCCTCGGTGAGGGTACCGGTCTTGTCGAAGGCCACGCAAGTGACCCCCGCCGTGGCCTCCAGCACCGCGCCGCCCTTCAACAGCAGCCCGTGCCGCGCGCCGGTGGAGAGCGCCGAGGCGATGGAGGCGGGCACCGAGATCACCAGCGCGCAGGGGCAGCCGATCAGCAACAGCGCGAGGCCGCGGTAGACCCATGTCTCCCAGGGCGCCCCGGCCAGCAGCGGCGGCAGCACCGCGACCAGCAGCGCCGCGCCCACGACGGCGGGCATGTAGACGCGGCTGAACCGGTCGATGAACCGCTCGGTGGGGGCGCGGGCGCTGCCTGCCTCCTCCACCAGCCGCAGGATGCGCGAGATCGTGTTGTCCTCGAAGGACGTGCTCACCCGGATGCGCAGCTCCGCGCCGGTGTTGATCGCCCCGGCGAAGACCGTGTCTCCGGGGGAGACGGGGCGCGGCAGGCTTTCGCCGGTGACCGGGCTCTCGTCCACCGCGGAGATGCCGGTGGCCACCGTGCCGTCGGCGGGGATCCGGTCTCCGGGGCGGACCTGAACGAGATGGCCGATGGCGAGGCTCTCCGCCGGCAGGTCTCGGATCGTGCTGCCGACGACGACACGCGCGGTCCTGGGCACCAGCGCGGCGAGCGCGCGGATGCCGCTGCGCGCCCGCCCGGCGGCGAGACCTTCCAGCGTCTCCCCGAGTGCGAAGAGGAACACCACCAGCGCCGCCTCCTGCGCGGCGCCGATGACCAGGGCACCGGTGGCCGCGATGGTCATCAGCATCTCGATGGTGAAGGGCATCCGGGCCGCCGCCATCTGCCCGGCGCGCCGGGCCACGGGAGCGAGCCCGATCAGCGTGGCGAGCATGAAACCCGCCTGTGCCACCCTGCCGCCCACGGCGAGATCCACCGCCCAGGCCAGCGCCAGCAGCGCCCCGGTGCCCAGCAGCAGCCGCGCCTTCGGCGTGCTGTGCCTGGCCGGATCGGCGTCCGGGCCTGCGGGCGCGGCCGATGCGCCGGGCGCTCCGGCGGGGCTGTCCCCTGCTGTTGCTGCGGGAGCGGGCGGAGGCATGGCGAGGCCGGTCTCCGCAGGGGCTGTGCCGCGGGTGTCCGCCGGGGCACCGGCGTGGCCGCGCGCATGCGCGCCCGGCTGTCGGCCTGGGTGGGCAAGGGCGGGACCCTGCGCGACCGTGCCGGCGGGTGTCTCCCCGGCGGCATGGGGATCATGGTGCGCAGGCCCGGCCGGCTGGCCGGTTGCAGGGGCGGGGGCGGGGCGCTGCGCAGGCGCGGGCTTCCGGCCCGCGTCAGGCGGAACCGAAGGGCCGGGCCCGGAGGCATGGCCCTGCGTGGCGACGGGGGGTGCGGGCTGCGGGTCCGGCAGGGCGGCGGCGTGGTCCGGGCCGGAGGGGGCGGCATCCGCCGGCATCACGAAGCCGCGCGCCGGCTTCTGCGGGGCCGCGCCGCGCGGGCCGATGCCGTAGCCGAGACGGCGCACGGCGCGTTCCACGCCTGCGCGCGGGGTGAGAGTTTCGTCGAGGGTGAGGCTCAGGCGCTCGGCCATCAGCGCCACGTCCACGGCGCCGACGCCCGGCAGCGCCGCCACCGCCCCGCGCACCTTCGCCGCGCAGGCCCCGCAATCCATCCCCGTCACCCGCCATTCGTGCTGGCTTTCCCGTGTCATCCCTGGGCCTCCTGTGTCGCTGTTCCGGCTCGACTCACGCACAGATGGGAGCTACAGCCACTGTAGGTTCAAGGGGTGCCGCGGGGTTTTTCCGCGCCCCGCTGCAAACAGGAGGAGGGCGGCCATGCACACGATCGGCACGCTGGCGCGGCGCACGGGCACCCGGGTGCAGACCATCCGCTACTACGAGCAGGTGGGGCTGATGCCCGAACCGGGGCGGACCGCGGGCGGCCAGCGGCGCTATGGCGACGGGGATCTCGACCGGCTGTCCTTCATCCGCCACGCCCGGCAGCTGGGCTTTTCGCTGGAGGCGATCCGCGAGCTGATCGACCTCGCCGACCATCCGGGCCGCGATTGTTCGGACGTGGATTCCATCGCGCGGCGGCAGTTGCGCGAGGTCGAGCGCCGCCTGGCGCGCCTCGAGGCCCTGCGGCTGGAACTGCAGCGGATGGTGCGGGAGTGCCACGGCGGCTCGACCTCCGACTGCCGCGTGCTGGAAGTGCTGCGCGACCATTCCGAATGCCTGACCGACCATGAGCCCGGAACGCTCTGACCGGCGCGCGGCGGAGTGAGGATGCCTGCAGGGCGCGCGGGCATCTGCCTCTCCGCGCAGTGGGGCGAAGCCTGACGCAGCCGGGGGCACGAGGCGGCGCGGCCCCACGCCGGGTATGTCGCAGGCGCGGACACCGGCGAACCGGTGGCGGGGCGGAACCGGCCTGGTCCGCGAGGTGCAGAGGGTCCTGCACCGCAGGGCTTGCCGCACCGGTGCAGTGCCGGTCTCCCGCGCGCGGGACGGCGCCGCCGGCGCGGGCAGTCCGGTCAAGATCCGGACAGATCGCGGACTCTCTTGATCTTCGCGCGGTTGTGATAAGTATTGCCCGGTAACGTCCTCAATTTGCATTTTACACCAGGAAATAACCGCATAATATGTTTGATAGGGGCGGTTAACTATTAAGAAAAGTGAATCATGACGATGAGGGATCTTGATGCCGCCCTGGCCTTCGCCGCGACGCGGGGCTGGTTTTCGACGCTTGCCGCGGATACCCGCGAAAAACTCTCCGGAATCGCGCGTTTGCAACGGTTTGCGGCCCGCGAGATCGTCTTCAGCTTCGGCGATCCCGCGGATGGGGTGTTCGGCCTCGTCGAGGGATCGTTCGAGATCACCATCCCCCGGGCGGACGGTCTCGGGATCTCCGCCTACAGGGCCGACCCGGGGCATTGGATCGGCGACCCGGTGCGGTTCGACGGGCAGACCCGGCTGGTCACCCTCATCGCCGCCGGGCCCGCGCGCGCGCTGTTCCTGCCGGACCCAGACCTGCGCGCCCTGCTGGCCGATGACCCGGACCTGCTCGGGGAATTCTGCAGGCTGAACCACCTGAACACCGCGCTGGCGCTGCGGTTGCTTGCCAACCTCGTCAGCCCGCCTTCGGAGGCCCGGATTGCCCTGCACCTGCTGATGCAGGACGAGGCGCGGGCGCCGGGCGCGCGCGACATCGGGCTGTCGCAGGGCAGGCTCGCCGAGGGCGTGGCCCTGTCCGCCCCGACCGTGGAGCGGGTGCTCCGGCGGATGCAGGAGAAGGGCATGATCGATCTGTGCTGTGGCCGCATCCGGATCCTCGACCGCGACGCGCTGCGCGCACTCAGCGGGCGCTGAGCCGGGGCGCCGCCGGGGTGCCGCCCAGGCCGGTGTGCGCCCGGCGTCACGCGTCCCAGCAGGGCGGGTCGCCGATCTGGCGTCGCAGGCTTTCGTAGAGCGCGTGCACCCGGGCGGAGGAGGTGCGCTGCAACGGGTAGCACAGGAAGAGCTCGGCGCCTTCGGCCTGTGATCCGATGTCGATCTGCACCAGTCGCCCCGCCGCCACGTCCTCATAGGTGAAGAAGGTGGGCAACAGGGCGATGCCGTGGCCCGCCAGCGTGGCGTGGCGCATGAACAGGCCGTTGTTCACGCGCAGGCAGCTCCGGGGCCGGACCACCGTCCAGCCCGCCTCGCCGGAGAAGCGCCAGTCCCCGTCGCGGTTGCTGTAGAGGATGCCGCAATGTGCCTGCAGGTCGGCGGGGCTGCGTGGGGTGCCGGAGCGCTCCAGATAGGCCGGCGCGGCGACGAGGGTGCGCCGGGTGACTGCAAGGCGCCGGGCGACCAGCCGGGTGTCGAGCACCGGCCCGTGCCGGATCACCGCGTCGTAGCCGTCGGCGGCCACGTCGACGAAGCGGTCGTCGAGGTCCAGCGTGAGGTCGATCTCCGGGTGGTCTGCCAGGAAGGCGCAGATCGCGGTGCTCAGGTGGAGCACGCCGAAGCTCACCGGGGCCGACAGGCGCAACGGCCCGGCGATGGACCCGCTGCGCTCCGTGATCTCGGCGGCGGCCTCGGCCACCTCGGCCAGGATGCGCCGGGCGCGGGGCAGGAAGCTCTCGCCGTCGGAGGTCAGCGACAGCCGGCGCGTGGTGCGCTGGACCAGCCGCGCGCCGAGCGTGCGTTCCAGTTCCACGAGGCGCTCGCTGACGACCGACTTGGCCAGGCCCAGCCGGCGCGCCGCCCCGCTGATCGACCCGGCCTCGATCGTCGCGACGAAGGCTGAAATCCCGTCGAGCTTCACCGTCGTTCGCCTTTTCCGAAAAGCAGTTCTGGCCTTTCCCGGCTAGTGGGAACGATGGCGCGTGCGCATCTTCGTGTCGAGCGATTTGGCGCTTTGGCTGCAAAGGAGGCTACACCATGCTTCGACCCCTCATGTTCACCCTGGGCCTCGCGGCCGCGGCACCCGCACTGGCGCAGGTCCGGCCGTTTCCGCCCAGCTTCGACGCGCGTGACATCGCCACGAACGCAACGACGCTGCATGTGCGCGTCGGCGGCAGCGGCCCGGCGGTGGTGCTGCTGCACGGCTATGGCGAGACCGGCGACATGTGGTCCCCGCTCGCGGAGGACCTCGCCCGTGACCACACCGTGATCGTGCCCGATCTGCGCGGGCTCGGCCTGTCGGCCCGCCCGGCGGGCGGCTACGACAAGAAGACCCAGGGCGAGGACATCGCCGGCGTGCTGGACGCGCTCGGCGTCGGCGAGGTGGATCTCGTCGCGCATGACATCGGCAACATGGTGGGCTTCGCCTTCGCGGCGGAGCACCGCGACCGGGTGAAGCGCCTGGTGCTGATGGACGCGCCGCTGCCCGGAGTGGGCCCCTGGGAGGAGATCCTGAAGAACCCGCTCCTGTGGCACTTCCGCTTCGGCGGGCCGGACATGGAGCGGCTGGTGGCGGGGCGTGAGCGCATCTACCTTGACCGGTTCTGGAACGAGTTCTCCGCCACGCCGGCGAAGTTCACCGAAGCCTCGCGCGAGCATTACGCCGCGCTCTACGCGCTGCCCGGGGCCATGCACGCGGGGTTCGAGCAGTTCAAGGCCTTCGACCAGGACGCGCTGGACAACCAGGCCTTCCTGGCTGAGGGCAAGCTCGCCATGCCGGTGCTGGCGGTGGGCGGAGACCATTCCTTCGGCTCCGGAATGGCGGATGTCGTGCGGTTCGCGGCGACGGACGTGCAGGGTCTGGTGATCGGAGACGCCGGCCACTGGCTGATGGAAGAGCAGCCCGACGCCACGGTCGCGGCCGTCCGGGCCTTCCTGGACGAGGCCCGCTGACGCGCGCCCACCCGCACCGGGCAGCACCTTCCCGCCTCGGCGCGGCGGCCGGCAAGGGCGCCGCGCCGAAGGGCGGGTTCGCCGGGGGTGTCCGGCGCGGTGAGGGGCGCCGCGCCGATGGGCGGACTTGCCGAGGGTGTCCGGTGCGGACAGGGGCCGGCGTGCCGCGCTGCGCCTGCGTGCCCGGCCCCCTTGCGCCCGGACCCGGCCTGACACTGATCAGGTTGACGGTCCGGGAGGCGGCGGGCATTTCCGCCCCGCCGGCACCGCTCCGCCGGCACCGCCCCGCACGGCGGCGCGCGGTGCCTGGGCTGCCGCTCCCCCCCGGCCGGGCGGCTCTGCTCCGTGCGCGACGGTGCGGGCATCGACGGGTTGCCCGCTTCCTTCCGGCGGGGCGAACCTGCTCTGCGCGCGGCGGGGCAGGCGTGGCGAGCCGGACCGGCCGTCCTCGGTTCGCGGAGGGGCCCGCCGCGCGCGGGGGGCCGGAGGGGTGCGGCGGGCGTCAGCCGTCGCCGATGGCGTCGATCCGTGCGCCCCAGAGGTCGATGAAACACTCGAACTGCTCGGCGAAACTGGCAACCATTTCCGGGGGCCAGCCGTCCAGCGCCTCGCCGATGAGCCGGTGTTTCACGCTGCGCATCTCGGCATGCAGGCGCTCGCCCAGTTCGGTGCGCACCACCAGGCTGGAGCGCGCGTCGCTGGGCGAGGCCACGCGGGCCAGCAGGCCGCGCGCCACCATTTCCGAGATCAGCCGGCTGGCGCGCGACGGGTCGATGCGCATCGCCCGCGCCACCGCGCCGACCGTGGTTCCCGGGCAGTCCGTGGCGGCTTCCGGGCCGGCAGGCGCCGAAAGCCCGGCCCCGCCGGGCGCAATGCCCGCACCCTCGGCGGAGACCGCCGCGCCGCCCCCGCCGGCGGCCGGGGGTGTCGCGCCGTCGAACGGGGCCGCAACGGGCGCCGCTGCGCTGTCCGGTGAGGCGGTCGCCCCGGGGTCGCAGCCCGGCACCAGGGTGAGCACGTCGATGAAGGAGAGCTCGGCGCCGGGGGCAACGTTGGCGATCGCGACCCGGCTGATCACCCGCCGCCCCGTGAGCACGCGCAGGCGCCCCAGTGCGCGCGAGATGCGGTGGATGTCGGGTTCGGCAGGGGCTGGCGTGTCACGCGTCATGAAGCGGAGGGCTTTCGTCGGGATGTCCCGCAGTGCGGGGGGCAGGGAACGGGCGGCGCCGGCCGGGGCGGGCGGACAGCCCGGGCGAAGGCAGGAGCGGAAGCGGCAAGGGCGGGGTGGTGGCGGCCCGGGCGGGCGAAGTCAGGTTGGACGGCGGCATGGACGGGCGAAGGCGGGTTGGGAGGCGGTATGGGCGGGAGGGCGGCGGCCGGAACGCCGGTGGCGCGGCGCGGACGAAAGGGTGGATATGTGCTGTTGACATTTATATGCTGTCCGCACATATATTGCAAGCTTCCCGGAGGCCCAGGGCCGGACCGGCAGCGACCAGCCTTCGACCTCCCGACCTCCCGACCTCCCGACCTCCCGACCTCTCCGCACCCTTCTCCCGGATCCCCCCATGCTGCCCCACCCCTCTCCCGAAACCCCGACGGGGCTCACGCGTCGCCGCCGTCTGGTGGTGTTCTGTTTCCTGATGATGGCGTTGCTGATGGCGACGCTGGACAACATGATCGTCTCCACCGCGCTGCCGACGATCGTGAGCGAATTCGGCAGCATCGAACGCTTCGGCTGGGTGGGGGCGGGCTACCTTCTGGCGCAGAGCGCGATCATGCCGGTTTACGGCAAGCTGGGAGACCTGTTCGGGCGCAAGTACGTGATGATGTTCGCGGTTGCGCTGTTCGTGGTCGGCTCGCTCGCCTGCGGGATGGCCTGGTCGATGGACAGCCTGATCGCGGCGCGGGTGCTCCAGGGGCTGGGCGGCGGCGGCCTCATGGTGTCGATCTTCTCGATCAATGCCGATCTGTTCGAACCGCGCGAGCGCGCGACCTACCAGAGCTTCTCTAGCCTGGTGCTGATGGCCTCCGGCTCCATCGGGCCCACGCTGGGCGGCACGATGAGCCAGATGTTCGGCTGGCGCTCGATCTTCCTGATCAACCTGCCCATCGGCATCGTGGTGCTGATCGCGCTGTTCGTGCTGCTGGAGAACCGCCGGCCGCAGCGCCAGCCCAGGATCGACTTCGCCGGCGCCGCCACACTGGCGCTCGCCATCGGCGCCACGGTGCTCTGGGCCGACGGCTCGCAGCTCTTCGGCGGGTTGTTCGGCGCGACGGGCCTCGGGGTGCTTGCGCTGGCCGTGGTCTCGGCGGTGCTCTGGGTGCGCATCGAGCGGCGGGCGCCGGAGCCGGTCGTGCCGCTGCGGCTGTTCGCGGACCCCACGTTTCCGCTGCTGCTGGTGGTGGCACTCGCCTCCGGCGGGGTGGCGATCGGGCTGGTGAACTTCCACGGGCTGTTCCTGCAGATGACCACGGGCCTCTCGCCCGCCCATGCCGGGCTGTTCTTCATCGCGGTGACCGGGGGGATTGCCGCTGGCTCGCTCAGCGCGGGGCGAGTGGTGGCGCGCACCGGGCGCTACAAGCCGGTGCTGGTGGCCGGACTGTGCCTGTCGGTGGGAATGCTGCTGATGCTGTCGCAGATGCATGCCGGCACGCCGCTGTGGCTGGTGGCGGTGGCCTTCGCCGGGCAGGGGCTGGCGGTGGGGATGGGCCAGCAGGCGCCGGTGATCGGCGTGCAGCTCGCCGCGCCGCAGCGCGACATCGGCGCGGCGACCGGCGCGGTGACGCTGTGCCGGATGGCCGGGGCGTCGCTGGCGATCTCGGTGTTCGGCGCCATCATCTCGGCCCGGCTGGCGGGCAGCGACATCGTGGTGCCGGGCGTGGCCGAGCCGGCGGGCATCGCGCCCGACCTGCTCGCCACCCTGCCCGAGAGCAGCCGCGCGGCAGTGGGGCTGCTGTTCTCCGACGCGTTCACCTGGCTCTACATGGCGGCGGCGGGTGTCGCGGCCATCGGCCTCGTGGCGGCGCTGATGCTGCGGCCGGTGCTGATGCCGGTGCACGGCGCTGCCGTGGCGCCGCCCCGGCCGGCCGGCAACTGCCCCCATCCGGCGGAGTGAGCCCGGGAGACCTCGCGGCCTCTGGCGGTGACGCGAGGGGCTCGCAGCGGGGCGCAACCTCTCCCCACGCCCCGCGGAAGCCCCCCCTTCGGCAAGCCGCGCCATGGGCAAATCTGCGGGCGAACAGGCCGCGCCGGGCTTCGGCGTTGGAAAACGGGACGCAATCCCGTAGCAGCCGCTCCGTTGCGCCCTCCGGGTTGCCGTTCAGGCGCACGTGGTCCGGGCCCGCGACGCGGATGGTGCGCCGACGGCGGCACCTCCCGCTCCGCGGAGCGCCCGCGTCCGCATGTCCCCGCGGAAGGGGCTGGCCGCTACGGAGCCGGGCACAGCCGCGGTGCCGCGACCGCCCGGGATGTCGGGGTGCCACCCGACGGAGAGGCATCGCGCCGCCATGGGGGCCGGCGCGGTGGCGGAGGAAGCGCGTGGCGCGGGCGCCGCCCGCTGCGCTGTCCGCATTGCGGTCGCCCGGTGCCGGGCGAGGCGCTGTTAACTTGGAATTAAGTGTAAAAGCAGCAGGTTTCCGGCTGGGGGCGACGGCGGTGATGCGGGTCGCGCCGCGTCAGGGCGGCGGATGATGGGAGTCTGCGATGAGCGGCCGGTTCTCTGAAAACATGGCAGGCGGCGATCCGCTTGCGCACGGATCCACGGCAATGGCGGGCCCGGCGCGGCGGCGCTCTGCCCCGGCCGAGCTTTCCGCGGAGGCGTTGCGCGGGCTCGATGACCTCGACGCACGGCTGCCACCCTCGGGAGTTCGGGCGCGGCCCGCTTTCGAGAAACCGGCCCGTGGCGTCCCCGCCGGCCCTCCGGACCGCCTGTCGCCGGAAGCGGCCGCGGGCGGCGGGCTGATCGAAGGTGCCGACGGCACGCAGCGTCCGCATTACTGGGGCCACCGCGAGCGGCTGCGCACCCGATTCCTGACCGGCGGGCACGCGGCGATGCCCGATTACGAGCTGCTGGAACTGCTGCTGTTCAACGCCATCCCGAAGATCGACGTGAAACCGCTGGCCAAGCGCCTGCTGGCGGAATTCGGAGACCTTACCGGCGTCATCGCGGCGTCCGAATACCGGGTGCTCCAGGTGTCGGGCGCGGACCGCTGGGTGTTCCTGCAACTGCGCCTGGCGGAGGCCTTCGGCCACCGGATGGCGCAGGTGAAGGTGATGAACCGGGAGGTGGTGTCCTCCTGGGAAGCGCTGATCGCCTACTGCCGCACGGCGATGGCGCACCGGGACATCGAGCAGTTCCGCATTCTGTTCCTCGACCAGAAGAACTGCCTGATCGCCGACGAGACCCAGGCCATGGGCACGGTCGATCACGTTCCGGTCTACCCGCGGGAGGTGGCCAAGCGGGCGCTGGAGCTGGCGGCCTCGGCGGTGATCCTCGTCCATAACCACCCCTCGGGGGACCCGACGCCGAGCGAGGCGGATGTCGACATGACCCAGCGGATCATGGATGCCTGCAGCGCGATCGAGGTGAGCCTCTACGACCACGTGGTGATCGGGAAGACCGGCGAGACCTCGTTCCGCACACGCGGGCTGATCTGAGGCGCGCGCCCCCCTCCCCGCCCGGGGCCCTGCCGCAGCGCGAAGCCGGGCGCCGGATGCGGCCCCGTCGGGCCGACATAAAATACCCCGCCCGGTGCGGTGATGCGGGCGCAAGAAGCGCAGGCGTTGCAGAGCGCGCGCGCCCGGCCGCGTGCAGGCAGTGACGCGGGCCGGCACCGAACTCTCCCCGCGCGCCCGGACCGGCCCCGGGCATCTCCCTGACCGGCTGGCCGTCACCAGCCCTGACAGCACGGGCCGGGCCGTGAACGCGCTGTCAGGCCGGTGGCGGAAGGACGGCGCGCCTGCCTCCGCCTGGTGACGCTGCTGGCGCGCGGCGCCGATGGTGCGCGGAGCGGAGGCACCAAGGGGCGCGCAGGGCGAGGCGATCCGAAGGGTGGCGGACCCAGGGGGCGCGCATGATCCTGCCGACGGGCGCCCGAGCCTTCATTCCAGCGACCTCATTGTTGCTGCCTGACGGGTGGGCTGCGGTGCGCCGGGGGAAGTGCCGCGCAGCGGGGGGCGTCAGAAGGGCAGCGGAGCTGCTTCCTTAACTTCCTTGATGACGAAGAAGGTGCGGATCTGCCGCACGCCGGGCAGGGCGATGAGCTGCTGGCCGTGCAGGCGGTTGAAATCCTTCATCCCGCTCACCCGGATCTTCAGCAGATAATCGAAATCTCCGGCCACGAGGTTGCACTCCAGCACCGTCTTCATGCGCATGGCCGCGGCCTCGAAGGCCGCGAAGCTCTCCGGCGTGGAATGGTCCAGCACCGCGCCGACCATCACCAGCGCGCCGAGGCCCACCGGCTCGGGGTCGATGCGGGCATGCACACCGGTCACCACCCCGCTTTCGAACAGCCGCTGCGTGCGCCGGTGACAGGTGGCCGCGCTCACGTTCACCCGCTGCGCCAGCTCGGCGTTGGTGAGCCGCCCGTCCGCCTGCAGGGCGCGCAGGATGGCGAGATCGATTCGGTCCAGATCCGGCTTGGAAGGATCTTCCATCAATCACCCCAAAAATGTGCACTGTCATGGCATATGGCTGCCAAAGCTTCGGAAATGGAAGCATATGACGGGCAAATTGGAAAGCACCTTTCATATGGCTCTTGCTACGCTTCGGCAGATCGCAACCAGGAGACGCCGCATGTCGCTGCTCGAGAAATTCGACCGTTATCCCCTCACCTTCGGGCCGACGCCCATCGAACACCTGCCCCGGCTCTCCGAGGCCCTCGGCGGCAAGGTGGAATTCTATGCCAAGCGCGAGGATTGCAACTCCGGCCTCGCCATGGGCGGCAACAAGCTGCGCAAGCTCGAATACATCGTGCCCGATGCGCTGAAGGAAGGCGCGGACACGCTGGTCTCCATCGGCGGCGTGCAGTCCAACCATACCCGCATGGTCGCGGCCACCGCGGCCAAGATCGGCATGAAATGCGTCGTGGTGCAGGAGAAATGGGTGCCGCATTACGATGCCGTCTATGACCGCGTCGGCAACATCCTGATGACCCGGCTGATGGGCGCGGATTCGCGGCTGGTGGACGACGGGTTCGACATCGGCATCCGCCAGAGCTGGGAGAACGCCATCCAGTCCGTGAAGGACGCGGGCGGCAAGCCCTACGCCATTCCCGCCGGCGCCTCGGTGCACAAGTACGGCGCGCTCGGCTACATCGGCTTCGCCGAGGAAGTGGCGCAGCAGGAGGCCGAACTGGGCTTCAAATTCGACTACATCGTGGTCTGCGTGGTGACCGGCTCCACCCAGGGCGGGATGATCGTGGGCTTCGCCGCGCAGGACCGCGCGGACCGGGTGATCGGCATCGACGCCTCCTTTACCCCGGTCCAGACCCGCGCTCAGGTGCGCTCCATCGTGGACAACACCGCCGAGCTGGTGGGCCTGGGCCGCGCCGTCCGCGAGGACGAGATCGTCATCAACGAGGATTACGCCTACCCCGCCTATGGCGTGCCCTCGCAGGAGACGAACGACGCCATCCGCCTCGCCGCGCGCACCGAGGCGATGATCACCGACCCGGTGTACGAGGGCAAGTCCATGCAGGGCATGATCGACCTCACCCGGAAGGGTTTCTTTCCCGAGGGCTCGAAAGTGCTTTACGCTCACCTCGGCGGCGCCCCGGCGCTGAACGGCTACAGCTACTACTACAAGGAGGGCTGAGCCCGCCCGACTGCGCATCCGCAGCGCCCCGCCCGGGGGCGCCGCGCCCCCCAGGGAGCCCCGTGACATGACCGATGACGCCGCCCGCCTGAAGACCGTCGAACAGCGCCTGCTCTGGCTGTCGCACTGGATGATCCATCACGCGAACCATGTCCGTCCGAAGGTGGACGGCATCAAGGTGGGCGGGCACCAGGCCAGCTCGGCCTCCATGGTCTCGATCATCACCGCGCTCTACTTCTCGGCCCTGCGGCCGGAGGACCGGGTGGCGGTGAAGCCGCATGCCTCGCCGGTCTTCCACGCCATGCAGTACCTGATGGGGAACCTCCCGCGCGAGAAGATGGAGGCCTTCCGCGGCTTCGGGGGCGTGCAGAGCTATCCCTCGCGCACCAAGGACGTGGACGACGTGGATTTCTCCACCGGCTCCGTCGGGCTCGGGGTGGCGATGACCTCCTTCGCCTCGCTGGTGCAGGATTACGTGGCCGCCAAGGGCTGGGGCGGGCTGGAGCGGCTGGGCCGCATGGTGGCGCTGGTGGGCGACGCCGAGCTGGACGAGGGCAATGTCTACGAGACCCTGCAGGAGGGCTGGAAGCACGATCTGCGCAACGTTTGGTGGGTGATCGACTACAATCGCCAGTCGCTGGACGGCATCGTGCGCGAGGGGCTGTTCGGGCGCATCGTGAAGATCTTCGAGGCCTTCGGCTGGGACGTGGTGCGGGTGAAATACGGCGCCCTGCAGCGCGCCGCATTCCTGGAGCCCGGCGGCGAGAAGCTGCGGGACTGGATCGACCGCTGCCCGAACCAGGAGTATTCCGCCCTCACCTACATGGGCGGCGCAAAGTGGCGCGAGCGGCTGATGGAGGATCTCGGCGACCAGGGCGACGTGACCGCGCTGCTGGACCGGCGCTCGGACGCGGAGCTCTCGGCCCTGATGGAGACCCTCGGCGGCAATTGCGTGGAGACGCTGGCCTCCGTGTTCGCGGCGGTGGAGCATGACCGGCCGACGTGCTTTCTCGCCTACACCATCAAGGGCTGGGGCACGCCCATAGCCGGGCACAAGGACAACCACGGCGGGCTGATGACCAGGGACCAGTTCGCCGGCTGGCAGCGCCACATGGGCGTGCCGGAGGGCGCGGAATGGGAGCCGATGGCCGGCGTGCAGGACCCGGAGGGCCTCTCGGCCTTCCTCGCGCGGGTGCCGTTCTTCGCCGAGGGCCCGCGGCGGCTGGGCGATGCGCGGATCGCCGTGCCCGCGCTGCCCGCGCCGTCGGACGCGGTGGTCTCCACCCAGATGGCCTTCGGCAAGATCCTCGACCGGCTGGCGCGCGGCGACAGCACGCTGGCCGAGCGCCTGCTCACCACCTCGCCGGACGTGACGGGCACCACCGGGCTCGGCCCCTGGGTAAACCGGCGCCAGCTCTTCGCGCGCACGCCGCGCGCCGATGCCTTCGCCACCCACCGCATCCCCTCCACCGCGAAATGGGCCTTCGCGCCGGAGGGCCAGCACCTGGAGCTGGGCATCGCGGAGATGAACCTCTTCCTGCTGCTGGGGGCGGCGGGCCTGTCGCACAGCCTGTTCGGCAAGCGGTTGCTGCCGGTGGGCACGGTGTATGACCCGTTCGTGAACCGTGGCCTCGATGCGCTGAACTACGCCTGCTACCAGGACGCGCGCTTCATGATCGTCGGCACGCCCTCGGGCGTCACGCTGGCGCCGGAGGGCGGCGCGCACCAGTCCGTCGGCACGCCGCTGATCGGCATGAGCCAGGACGGGCTGGCCGCCTTCGAGCCCGCCTTCGCCGATGAACTGGCCGTCATCATGGCCTGGGCCTTCGACTACATGCAGCGCGACGGTGAGGGCGACCCGGACGAGCGCACCTGGCTGCGCGACGAGACCGGAGGCTCCGTCTACCTGCGCCTCACCACCAAGCCGCTGGAGCAGCCCGGGCAGCGGGTGGACGATGCGTTCCGCCAGGGTGCCATCGACGGGGCCTACTGGCTGCGCCGGCCGGGGCCGAACTGCTCGATCGTCATCGCCTACCAGGGCGCGGTGGCCGACGAGGCCATCGCCGCCGCCGGGATGATCGGCGAGGTGCGGCGCGACATCGGCGTGCTGGCCGTCACCTCCGCCGACCGGCTGAACGCCGGCTGGACCGCGGCGCAGCGCGCCCGGGCCCGCGGTGTCACCGCCGCCCGCGCGCATGTGGAAACCCTGCTGGAGCCGCTGCCGCGCGAGTGCACCCTGGTCACGGTGATCGACGGCCACCCGGCCACGCTCTCCTGGCTCGGGTCGGTGGCGGGCCATCGCACGCTGGCGCACGGGGTGGAGCATTTCGGCCAGACCGGCACGATCGGCGACCTCTACCGTCATTACGGGCTGGACCGCTACGCGCTGGCCAATTCCGTGAGCGCCCTCACCGAGGGCCGCCGCGCCGCCCGCTGGTCCACCGCCCCGAGCGACTGACCGCGCGCGCCGCGCACGCGGCAATCCACGCGCCAGTGCAGGGGGCAGCCCGCGCCGCCCGGTCCCCGGGCGGCGCGGTGCCGTGCCGAGCGGGAGGGACCCTCATAGCAGCCTCTCCGGCGCCCGGGGGAGCGGGCTTTCCGGCTCCGGCCGGTCACTCGAAGTTGAGAAACCCTTCGGCGGCGGAGATCGGCGGGGCGGCGCGCAGGGCGGCGAGATCGGGCCCGCGCGGGGCGAGGTCCGGCAGGCCGGCGATCACCGCCTCAAGCTCAGCGGCCACGGCCAGCACGCCGAGATCGTCGTTCCGGCGGCCGACGATCTGCAGGCCGAAGGGCATGCCGTTCGCGTCCCGCCCGCAGGGAATGGTGATCGAGGGGTGCCCCGGAATGGTCGAGGCATAGGCCATCGCCAGCCAGTGATAGTAGCTCAGCGTCGGCGTGCCGTCGATTTCCGTCGGGTAGAGCTCGCGCCAGGGCCGCGGGCTGAGGGTGACGGCGGGCGAGATCAGGTAGGGCGTGGTCTCGAAGAAGCGCTGCCAGTTGCGGTAGTAGACCCCCTGCAGGGAGAGCGCCTGCGCCACGTCCTCCGCGGAGTAGCGCCGGCCTTCGGCCACGTTCTCGGTGACATTGGGGCCGACGCGGCCGGGCTGCGTGTCCACCAGCTCCGCGTGCTTGCCCAGGAACTGCACCGCGCGCAGCACGGAGAAGATCCGGTCCGCGTGGGTGCAGTCCGGCGTGGCCTCCTCGATTCCGGCGAAGGCGGGGGCGATCTGCGGCAGGATGCGGCGGAACTGCGCGCGCACCAGGGCCTCGGTGGGGGCGAAGCCGAAATCCTCCGTCGCGGCGATGCGCAGGCTCGAGAGGTCGCGGCGCGGCAGGGCGGCAAAGGCCGTGGGCTGCCACGGGGTGCGGCCGTCGAGCACCGGGGTGGAGGGGTCGGCCCGGTCCGGGCGGGCGAGGACGCTGAGCATCAGCCCGGCATCGGCCACCGAGCGGGCCATCGGGCCGGAGGTGGGCATGGGCAGCAGCGCCATCGGGCGCGTGTCGCCGGGCACCACGCCGGGGGAGGGGCGGAAGCCCACCACGCCGCAATAGGCCGCCGGGTTGCGCAGGCTGCCGCCGGTGTCCGAGCCGGTGGCGAGCGGCGCGTATCCGCAGGCCAGCGCCACCGCGGAGCCGCCAGAGGAGCCCGCGCAGGTGCGCGTGAGGTCATGCGGGTTCGGGGTCACCCCGTAGACGCGGTTGCGGGTGTTGCCGCCGGCGCTCCACTCGGGGTTGTTGGTCTTGCCGATCGGGGTGGCCCCGGCGGCGCGCATCGCGGCCACGATGGCGTCGTCCTTCACCGCGATGTTGTCGCGGAAGATCTCCGAGCCGTAGGTGGTGGGCAGGCCGGCGACGTCGATCATGTCCTTCACGCCGAAGGGCAGGCCGTGCAGGGCGCCGAGCGGCGCACCGGACATCACCGCCGCTTCCGCCGCCCGTGCGCCGGCGCGCAGCCCGTCGAAGTTCCGCGCCACGACGGCGTTCACCGCGTGGTCCAGCGCCTCCACCCGGGCGATGCAGGCCTCCGCCAGCTCCACCGGCGAGAGGGCCTTGCGCGCGATCAGGCGGCGGGCGTCCAGGGCGCCGAGGTCGGCCGGGTCGGAGGGGGGAGAGGAGGAGGTCATCGGTCAGGTCCTGCTGAAGTCGAGGGAGGTGCCGAGCGCGCGCCCGGCGTCGAGGAAGCCGCGGAACCGGGCGTCCGGCACGAAGCTGCCGCCGGTGGCCCAGACGACATGCACCGCCTGTGCGGCGCGCTCCGGCGGCAGGTGGCGGGCGCGGAAGCCGGCGCCCTGCGGGCTGAGCGCGGTGAAGTGCGGCCCGGCGAAGCCCGCGGCCGCGGAGGGTTCCAGCCGCAGCCCGGCGGTGTCATGCGCGAGGGCGAGGCTGCGCAGCAGGTCGTCGTCGCCCACCGTGAACACCCCGGCGAGCCGGCGGGTCATCCGCCGCGCCACGAGGGCGGACATGGTGGCGACGGCCATGCCGTCGGCCTCGGTGCGGTTGCTCAGGCCGAGGTCGTAGACCGAGCTGGGCACCTCCACCCCGCGCGCCATCTGCACGAGGGCGGAGGGGGACTGCACCGGCTCCACGAAGAACGGGTGCACATCCGGCCCGAACATGCCCCGCGCCCCCCAGGCCACGCCGCCCGGCGCGCCGCCGATGCCGCAGGGCAGGTAGAGCAGCAGCGGGCGCTCCGGGCCGATCGTCAGGCCCAGGGCGTCGAGCTGGCCGGCAAGCTCGCGCGCCGCGGCGCTGTAGCCGCGAAACAGCAGCTCGGAATCCTCGTCATCGACGAAGGCGGACAGCGGGTCGGCCTCCGAGGCCGCCCGGGCCGCGGCAACGGCGGAAGTGTAGTCGGCCGCGTGGCGGACCACCTCCACCCCCAGGGCGCGCAGGCGCTCCACTTTCCAGGCCTTCGCGTCGGCGGACATGTGGACCACGGCGCGGTATCCCAGCGCGCGCGCCGCGATGCCGACGCTGAGGCCGAGGTTTCCCGTGGACCCCACCGCGACGGAGCGCGCCGCGAAGAAGGCGCGCGCCTGCGGGGAGAGCAGGGCGGCCGGGCTCTCCCCCGGGCGGAGCAGACCGGCGGCGCGGGCCTGGGCGATGGCGGTCATCACCACCTCGAACACCCCGCCGCGCGCCTTCACCGAGCCTGCCACCGGCAGCGCATGGTCGGCCTTGAGCAGCAGCGGCCCGACGGCCGGGGTGTCATAGCCCAGCGGCGCGCGCAGGGCGCCGATGTCGATGAGATCGGAGGTGATGGTCCCCGCCGGCCCCAGCTCGGGGAACAGCGCGGCGAGCAGTGGTGCGATGGCCTGCCAGTCGGCCACGGCGGTGGCGAGGCCGGCGGCGGCCTCCGGGTCCGGCTCCGGCGCATAGTCCGGGTTGGTCCAGAGCGTGGGCTGGCCGGCGCGGACGCGGGCGAGGACGGGTGTCTCCGGCGCGGTCATGACATCAGGCCCTTGCGCAGCATGTTCCCGGCCAGCAGCAGCAGCGTGCAGGCGAAGACGATGCGCAGCTGCGCCGGCGAAAGCCGGTGCGCCAGCCGCACGCCCAGCGGCACGGTGAGCAGCGAGGTGAACATGATGAGCACCACGGCCGGAAGGTTCACGTAGCCCACGGTGAAGGGCGGCTTGCCCGCCACGTGCCAGCCGGTGAGCAGGAAGGTGAGGAAGGCGGGCACCGAGATCAGCAGGCCGAAGCCCGGCGAGGTGGCCACCGCCCGATGCGGCGAGATGTTGTAGGCGGTGAGCAGCGGCACGGTGAAGGAGCCGCCGCCGATGCCCATGAGCGCGGAGAGAAAGCCGATGGTGCCGCCGTAGAGCGCGCTGAGCATACGGCCCGGCGGGGTGTCGGAGATGCGCCAGTGCCGCCGGCCGAAGGCCATGTAGAGCCCCAGCGTCACGCCGATGCATCCGAAGACCAGCTGCAGCTCGGCCGAGCGCAGCGCCGCGGCCGCGAACACGCCGCCCACGGCGCCGAGCGCGATGAACGGCCCCCAGCCGCGGATCAGCGCCACGCTCACCGCACCGCGCTTGTGATGGGCCAGAACGGAGCGCAGCGAGGTGAAGATGATCGTGCCCGTGGAGGTGGCCACGCAGATCTGCATGAGCTGGGCCGGGTGATAGCCGAGCGCGCCGAACACGTAGAGGAACGCCGGAACGAGGATGATCCCCCCGCCGACGCCCAGCAGCCCGGAGATGATGCCCGCCACCGCGCCCGATGCGGTGATGAGCGCGAGCAGGGTCAGTATGTCGGACATGGATCAGGCGTCCTTGCCCGGCAGGTCCGTGGCGGCGGCGATGTCGGCGAAGAGGCCGGTCATGCCCAGCAGGGCCTGGCGGGCCAGCGGCTTGAGGATGTGCTCGTCCGGCGCGTGCTGCGAGCAGCCGGCATAGCTGTGCGGCACCCAGATCGTCGGCAGGCCCAGCACGTCGGCGAAGCAGTCATTGGGCAGCGAGCCGCCGAGGTTGGGCAGCAGGTGCGGCGCGAGGCCGGTGGTCTGCTCCAGCGACCGGGAGGTGAAGCGCACCCAGGGGTGGTCCGGGTCCAGCCGGGTGGCGGGGAAGCTGCCGCGGTTCGCCGGGACGATCTTCACCCTGTCGAAGCCCTCGGCGTCCAGGTGACGGCGCAGGGCGGGCAGGATGTCCTCCACCGGCGTGCCGACCACGTGGCGGAGCTGGCAGGTGGCGCGGGCCCGGCCGGCGATGGCGTTCACCGGGGCCGCGGGCACGCCGGAGGTCATCGCGAGCACGGCGAAACTGTTCCAGCCGAACACGCGCTCGGCGGGGGTGAGGCTCTCCTCGCCCCAGTCCGCGTCGAGCGGGATGCCGGCTTCCACCGGCGGCAGCACCGCGAGCACCTCGCGGATGCGCGGGGTCAGGCTGTCGGGGCGCCACTCGGGCACGCGGATCTGGCCGCGCCGGTCGGTGATGCTGGCCAGCGCATGGGCGAGGATGATCGCCGGGTCCGCCAGCAGCCCGCCGAAGTTGCCGGAGTGGTGCGCGCCCTCGCGCAGCTCCACCACCAGGTCGAACATCACGCCGCCGCGCGAGCCGGTGAAGATCGTCGGCCGTGCGGGGGAGAGGCGCGGGCCGTCCGAGGCGATGAACACGTCCGCCGCCAGCAGCGCCCGCTGCGCCTCGCAGAAGGCCTTGAGCCCGGGGGAGCCGGATTCCTCGCCCATCTCGATCAGCACCTTGGCGTTGAAGCCCAGGCGCCCGTTCGCCTCGATCAGCGCCGCCCAGGCGCGCAGGTTGATCAGGTGCTGGCTCTTGTTGTCCGCGGTGCCGCGGCCGTAGAGCCGCTCGCCCTCCTCGATCAGCTCGAAGGGGGCGAGGCCCGCGCGCCACTGGTCGGTCTGGGCGCGGATCACGTCGCCGTGGCCGTAGCTCAGCACCGTGGGCAGGGCGGGGTCCTCGATGCGTTCGGCGGTGAGGATGGGGCCGGCGCCGGCGGGGTTCTCGTGAAGCTGCGTGGTGAACCCCATGCCGGTGAGCATCGGGATCATCGCCTGCGTGAGATAGTCCATCAGGTGCGGCGCGCCATGGGCCTCCTGGCTCTCGGTCGGGAAGGCCACCAGCCGGGCGAGGTCGGCCTGGAAGCCGCCCTTGTCGAAATATTCCGCGCTGACCTTCAGCGCCGCGTCACGTGTGCTCATCTCTGCCTCGTCGGTGTCTGTCTCTGGATGGTCCGCGCCGGAGGGCGGGCCGGAAGGGGCCGGCCCGCGCGGGCGCGCGGGCGGGGTCCGGGGCCGGTGCCCGGGGTGGGGCGGGGCCGGCCCGGTCGCGGATGCGCTCAGGTGCCGGGCTGCGGCCCGGTTTCGCCCGGGCGGCGCCCGCTGGTGCCGGGCCGGGCGTGCGGGCGCCGTGCGGTGCCCGGGCAGGCCCGGGCGCGCAGGGCTGCGGCGCAGCGCCCGGCGGGTGCACCGGTGCGCGGGGCCGCGCCGGGGCCGGCGCGTCTCATGCGAGGCTGCGCGCGCCGGGCGCGAGGTCCGGCGCGGGGGGCAGCTTCGAGGTGTCGGGCACCACCCAGCCCTGGCCGGGCTGGGCGTCCAGCAGCTTGCGGGTGTAGGGGTGCGAGGGCGCGCCGAACACCGCGTCCACCGAGCCGCGCTCCACGATCTCGCCGTCCTGCATCACGATGAGATTGTCGCAGACCTGGGCGGCCACGCGCAGGTCATGCGTGATGAACAGCACGGTGAGGCCCATGCGGTCCCGGATCTCGTTCAGCAGCTTCAGCACCTCCTTCTGCACCGAGACGTCGAGGGCGGAGACCGCCTCGTCCGCGATCAGCACCTTGGGCCCGACCATCAGGGCGCGGGCGATGCAGATTCGCTGGCGCTGGCCGCCGGAGAACTGGTTCGGGTAGCGGTTCAGCACCTCCGGGTCCAGCCGCACGATGCGCATCAGCTCGCGCGCGCGCTCCATCGCCTCGGCCCGGTTCTCGCCGAAATTCACCGGGCCCTCGACGAGCTGGTCCCCGATGGTCCGGCGCGGGTTGAGCGAGCCGTACGGGTCCTGGAACACGATCTGGATCTGCTTGCGGAAGCGGTGCAGCGCGCGGCGGGAATAGGCGGCGATGTCATCCGCCCCCACCCAGACCGAGCCGCTGTCCGGGTCTTCCAGCCGGATCAGGCATTTGACCAGGGTGGACTTGCCCGAGCCGCTCTCGCCCACGATGCCCAGCGTCTCGCCGCGGCGCACGGAGAAGCGGATGTCGCGGCAGGCCGCCACGGTGCGCGAGGCGCGGAACATCGTGCCCTTCACGTGGTAGGTCTTGTTCAGCCCCTCCACGCGCAGCACTTCCGGGCGGCCGTCGAGGCTGGCATGCACCGCGCGGGTGCGGCGCGGCACCGCGTCGATCAGCAGGCGGGTATAGGGGTGGCGGGGGCGGTTGAGCACCTCCTCCGCCGTGCCCTGCTCCACGATGCGGCCGTGCTGCATCACCACCACGCGGTCGGCGATCTCGGCGACCACGTCGAAGTCATGGGTCACGAACATGATGCCGGCGGAGTGCTTCTCCCGCAGCTCCTTGAGCAGGTGCAGGATCTGCGCCTGGGTGGAGAGGTCCAGCGCCGTGGTCGGCTCGTCGGCGATCAGCAGCGCCGGGTCGAGGGCGAGTGCCATCGCGATCACGATGCGCTGGCGCTGGCCGCCCGAGAGCTGGTGCGGGTAGGAGGAATAGATGCGCTCCGGCTCCGGCAGGCGCACCTCCTCGAGCAGGCGCATGGTGCGGGCGCGCCGCTCGGCCCGGGGCAGGTCGGTATGGCTCTCGAACATCTCCTCGATCTGATCGCCGACCGTGTAGCACGGGTTCAGCGCCGACATCGGCTCCTGGAAGATCATCGCCATGCGCGATCCGCGCAGCTTCGCATGGGCGCCGGGCGAGAGCTTCAGCAGGTCGCGGCCCTCGAAGATCACCTCTCCGGCGGAGGGGGTGAGCGCGCGCGGCAGCAGGCCCATCGTGGTGAAGGCGGTGATGGACTTGCCGGAGCCGCTCTCGCCCACGATGCAGACGATCTCGCGCGGCTGGATCTCCAGCGTGAGGCCCTCCACCGCATGGGCACGGTCGGCGCGCGGCGGCAGGTCCACGGTGAGGCCGCGGATCGACAGGATCGGATCGGTCATCAGTTGCGGCCCTCCGGGGCGGTGACATCGCGCACGCCGTCGCCCAGCATGTTGATCGACAGGACGAGGAAGAACAGCGCCACGCCGGGAATGGTGATCATCCAGGGCTCGAACAGCAGCATGGTCCTGCCCTCCGAGATCATCAGCCCCCAGGAGGGGGTGGGCGGCTGCACGCCCAGCCCGAGGAAGGAGAGCGCCGCCTCCAGGATGATGGCGTGCGCCATCTCCAGCGTGAAGATCACGATGAGGTGGTTCATCACGTTGGGCAGGATGTCCTTCCACAGCACCCGGGGCAGGGAGGCGCCCAGTACCTCCGCTGCGGCCACGTATTCGAGCTTGCGCACCTGCATCGTCGCGGCGCGCAGCACCACGGCGAAGCG
Organism: Paroceanicella profunda; assembly: GCF_005887635.2. Lineage (GTDB taxonomy): Bacteria > Pseudomonadota > Alphaproteobacteria > Rhodobacterales > Rhodobacteraceae > Paroceanicella > Paroceanicella profunda. Next base: position 86,038 of record NZ_CP040824.1, read on the forward strand.
GTCCCACAGCAGGAGGCCCAGCACCAGGATCACCACGGTGAGCGAGCCGCCGAACAGCGCCACCACTGCCAGCGCCACCAGCACCACCGGCATGGCGAGGCGGACGTTGATGAGGAAGGTGACCGCGAGGTCGACCTTGCCGCCGAAATACCCGGCCAGGATGCCCAGAACGGAGCCGATGAGCGCCGAGATCACGGCCGCGAACAGCCCGATCATCAGCGAGATGCGCGCTCCATAGGCCAGCCGGGCCCAGAAGTCGCGCCCCAGCGCGTCGGTGCCCAGCCAGTGTTCCTCCGCTCCGCCGAGGAACACCGGCGGCTTCATCCGCGCCAGCAGGCTCTGGTCGTAGGGGCTGTAGATGGTCAGCAGCGGCGCGAAGACCGCCACCACCACGATGACCAGCATCACGGCAAGGCCGAACAGCAGCCCGCGGTGGCGCAGCGCGCGGCGCAGCATCGCCTGACGCGGGGAGAGCGGCGCCGGGGCCGCGGCCGCCGCGGGGCCGGGGGCGGGGGCGAGGGTTGTATCCGTCATGGTGCTCTCCCTCAGCCCACGCGCAGGCGCGGGTCCATCCACGCGTTCAACACATCGGCAAAGAAGGTGAAAAGGATGTAGAACAGCGAGAAGATGAGGATCAGCGCCTGCATCACCGGAAGGTCGTTGCGACCGATCGATTCCCAGGCGAGGAAGCCCGCCCCGTGCAGCGCGAAGATCGACTCGACCACGATGGAGCCGCCGAGCATGAAGCCCATCTGCACCGCCGCCAGCGAGATCACCGGGATGATCGCATTGCGCAGCGCGTGTTTGAACAGCACCTTGCGGCCGCTCAGCCCCTTGGCCCGGGCGGTGCGGATGTAATCCGCCGAGAGCACCTCCAGCATGCCCGCGCGGGTGAGGCGCATGATGGCCGGGGTGGCGTAGTAGCCCAGCACCACGGTGGGCAGGATGAAATGCTTCCAGGTGGTCGAGCCGGAGGCCGGCACCAGCCCGAGGTTGATCGAGAAGACCACGATCAGGATGAGCCCGAACCAGAACGACGGGATCGCCTGCCCCACCACCGAGATGAACAGCGCCGCGCGGTCGATCAGCGAATTCGGGCGCATGGCCGCGGCCACGCCCATCGGGATGGCGAGCAGCAGCGCGAAACTGATGGCGAGCACGCCCAGCAGCATGGTCACGCCCAGGCGGTCGGACACGAGATCGGCCACCGGCAGGTCGAAGTACCACGAGCGCCCGAGGTCGCCCGAGAGCGCGCCGCCCAGCCAGGCGCCGTATTGCACCAGCAGCGGGCGGTCGAAGCCGTAGCGTGCGGTGATGGCGTCCACGTCCTGCTGCGAGGCGTTCTCGCCGGCGATGGCGACAGCCGGGTCGCCCGCCATGTAGAGCAGCCCGAAGCTGATCGCCGACACGGTGAGTGCCACGCAGATCGCCAGCACCAGCCGCTTGAGGATGAATAGAAACATGTCCTGGGTCCTGCCTGCCCGTGAGGGGAGAAGAGGCCCGGGCCGGAGCGTGCCGGCCCGGGCGAAGGGCTGCCTACTTCCAGTCGAAGGCGTAGAAGCGGACGATCTCGTCATCCGTGGGGGTGTAGGCCACGTCCGGGCCCAGCACGTAGTTCACGTTGTAGGTGAACAGCGGCACCCAGTAGGCCTCGTCCACGATCTTGGTGAGCACCTGCTTGTAGAGGGCCTTGCGCTTCTCGCGGTCGGTGGTGGAATCCGCCTCGCCGATCCACTTGATGATCTCCGGGTCCTGGGCGTCATCGCGGTCCGAGCCGGTGAAGAACTCGCCGGTGCTCGCGGAGGCATCGGCCACCGAGTTCGAGCCCCAGGTGAGGAAGGAGAGCGGCACCTCACCCTTCATGCGCTTCTCGCGCAGGGCGGAATACTGCATGTAGACGAGGTTGGTCTTGATGCCCACGGCCTCCAGATAGCCCATCATCGCCTCGGCGTAGGGCCGGTCGCGGTAGGCGTAGAAGTCGATGGTGAAGCCGTCCGGGTAGCCGGCCTCGGCCAGCAGGGCCTTCGCCTTCTCCGGGTCGTAGTCATAGGTGGGCAGGTCCTGCGCGCAGGCGAACTGCACCGGGGCGCAGGCGCTGTCGATCACCTTGGAGGAGCCCTTGACCAGCGCGTCCAGGATGGTCTGCCGGTCGATGGCATGGTAGATCGCCTGGCGGACCTTCTCCTTGGTCATCGGGCCCTCCGGGTCCGCGCGGCCGGCGGCGTCCATGGTGAGGTAGCCGATGCGCATGGCCGGGGCATTCACCACCGTGTAGGCGTCCATCTGCCCCAGCTTCTCGGCCTGGTCGGCGGGCACGTTCCACAGGAAGTCCAGCGTGCCGTTGAAGAATTCGGCGATCTGGGTGTTCACGTCGGGAATGGTGCGGATGTCGACCTTCGCGATTGCCGAATGGCCCTTCGGCCCGTCGAAGTAATCGTCGTTGCGCTCCAGCGTGTAGTGCTTGCCGGGCTCAAGCTCGGTGATCTTCATCGGGCCGGTGCCGACGGGCTTCATGCCCATGCCGGTGGGGCCGACCTCGGCATAGTATTCGTCCGGGTACATCGCCAGCGGGCCGGCGAGATACTCCTCCGCCGCCGGGAAGGGCGCCTTGAGGATGATGCGGACGGTGTAATCGTCGATCTTCTCGGCATGGTCCATCCAGCCCACGGTGGCGGTGTTCTTCACACCGTTCTCGGGGTTGGTGACGAAACCCACGGTGTAGACCACGTCATCGGCGGTGAACGGCTCGCCGTTGTGGAATTTCACGCCCTGGCGGAGCTTGAATTCCATCGTGACATCGTCGATCCAGGTCCACTCCGTGGCCAGGTTGCCCTCGTACTCGCCGGTCTCCGGGTTGCGGTAGAGCAGGCCGTCCCACACGGCGTGGTCCATCAGCAGGCCTTCGCGCGCGGTGTTGAAGTAGACGTCGACGGTCTCGAGTTCCTTGCTGAAGGCCAGGTTGAGCGTATCGCTTGCCTTGTCGGCCAGCGCGGTGGTGGCCGTGCCCAACGACAGGGCGGTCAGGGCGGTGCTCAAGAGCAGAGCAGACGGTTTCATGGCAAATTTCCCTCGCTGTTGCAGTAACTTACGTGGTGTTGGGCGTTGCATTTCGGTTTTTATTTTTGTACACAATTCTCACCTGATTGTATCTTGTCAATGGGGCAAGGCCAGATGAGCAGCAAATTGAAACCCGCAGACCGTATCCGCACGGAAATTGAGCAGAGAATTGCGGCAGGTGATTATCTCGACGGCGAAAAGCTCAACGAGGTTGCCTTGGCCGAACAGTTCGCCGTGTCGCGCACGCCGTTGCGCGAGGCGCTCCAGGCCTTGCGGGCGGTGGGGCTGGTGGAGCTGATTCCGAACCGCGGCGCCTTCGTGCGCCGGCCCTCGATGACGCGGCTGGTGGAGATGTTCGAGATGATGGCCCAGATGGAGGGCTGGTGCGTGAAGCTGGCCACCCGGCGGGTGACGGCGGCGCAGCGGCTCTACATGGGCCAGGCGGCGCGGGACTGCGAGAGCGCGCTGGCCGCCGGGCAGATCGACGCCTATTACGCCGCGAACAACCGGCTGCACCACATGATCTACCAGGCCTCCGGAAACGCCTTCCTGGCCGAGGAGACCGAGAACCTGTACCGCCGGCTGGACCCGTTCCGCCGCCGCCAGCTGGACATGGTCGGCCGGCTGGAGCAGTCCATGAGCGAGCACACCGCCATCCTGGAGGCAATGGACCTCGGCGACGAGGACCGCGCGTCCGAGCTGATGCGCCTGCATGTCAACACGTTGGGCGCCACTTATTCCGACTACCTCACCCTGATGGAAGGCCGCCGCAGCTCCGCCGGCTGAGCCGCCGCGCACAAGCCCGCCTCCCCGGGGGAAACCGCACATCGTGGCCGCCCCCGGCTGCCCGCAGCGCGGCCGTTCCGGGGCGTCTTCGCGCCCGGGTCCGCGCCGTCCGGGGCGCAGAGCGGTGCACCCATGAGGTGCATGTCAGATTATCTGTATGATAAGATTGCGAGATTCACCTATATCGCGGGATTTATCCGAAAAATTGCACTTTAAAATTTCAAAAAAGTAATGAATTTAATATAATATTACGCGATTGAATTTTTATTGATCATGTTTTATCGAATAATATTCGCCTACTAATAAAATTTAACGCAAATAATTTTCTCATGATCTCGGTATCATTCGTATATCGATCCGGTATTCTTGTGCCCGATGCATCGGGAGCGCAGTTCGATGCCGCTCCGTCCGGACGCCTGCGACCGGTTGCCGATCCCGCGAGCCTCGGCGCCGAGGGGACCGCCAGCTAAACCGGGCTCACGCTGGAGGAGGCCGCGGACACCATCCACGCCGCCGAGTGCGTGGACTGGATCGCGGTCTCGGCGGGGGAGTACGAGGACATCGTCGCCGGGTTCACCGGCTCCACCGTCACGCAGCGCAACAGCGCGCCGAGCTGCCCGGACAGCATCGACGGCCCGGATGCCCCGCATTTCCTCGCCTGGATGCAGTCGATGGGCGGCGGCGACACCTCCGCCCTACGGGTGCGCGACCTCGACAGCGATGCCGCCACGCTCTTCGTGCAGGAAGGCAGTCGAGCGACGCCGAGAACGGCCATGCGAATAAGAACATCGGCTGGCTGGCCATGACGACGATTTCCTCTTCGCCTGATCCGCGCGCCCGGGGCCACCCCCCTCTACCGCGCGCCCTCTCCCCGTCCACCGGCGCACACCCCGCTCGACGCCCCGCCCCCGCCGAGGCCCGGGAACAGCACCCGCCCCGCAAAGCGCCCCCTTCCCGGCGAGGCCGCTGCGGGGCCCTCCCTCCCGGCCCCGCGCGCGCCACCGCCCGGGGGCGTTCCGCGTGGCGGGCCCACGGGGTCGCACCGTTCCGGGCATGCCGGCAAGGCGGAACCGCCCCAGCGCCGCCCGCACCGGCAGCCTCCGTCGCGGCCCGGCCTTGGCCTTCAGCGCCCGCGGCTGTATCAAGGCGCATCCCGCCACCGGAGAAGCCTGAATGAACGCCGTCGCAGATCGCATCACCCGCACCATCGCCGCCGACATCGGCGCGAAGGCCACCCAGGTGGCCGCCACCGTGGCCCTGCTCGACGGCGGCGCGACCGTCCCCTTCGTGGCGCGTTACCGCAAGGAAGCCACCGGCGGGCTGGACGACACCCAGCTGCGCACCCTCGCCGACCGGCTGGCCTATCTGCGCGACATGGAGGCCCGGCGGGCCACCATCCTCCAGTCGATCACCGAACAGGGCAAGCTGACCGACGCACTGGCCCGCGCCATTGCCGGAGCGGAGACCAAGTCCGGGCTGGAGGACATCTACCTGCCCTTCAAACCGAAGCGCCGCACCAAGGCGATGATCGCGCGCGAGAACGGGCTGGAGCCGCTGCTGCGCGGCATCCTCGCGCAGCGCGACGCGGACCCCCGGGACAGCGCGGCGGCGTTCCTCTGCGAGGCGGTTCCCACGGTGAAGGACGCGCTGGAAGGCGCGCGCCAGATCCTGATCGAGGAGCTGAGCGAGAACGCCACGCTGCTCGGCCGCCTGCGCGAGTTCATGCGCCGCGAGGCCGAGATCTCCGCCCGCGTGGTGCCGGGCAAGGAGGCGGAGGGGGCCAAGTTCTCCGACTATTTCGACCACCGGGAGACATGGTCCGGCATCCCCTCGCACCGGGCGCTGGCCATCCTGCGCGCGGCGAAGGAGGAGGTGGTGACCGTCGCCATCGCCCCGGACCCGGACACCGGCATCCCGCGCGCCGAGGGCATCATCGCCGCGGAAATCGGCATCGCCGGCTCGGGGCCCGGCGACACCTGGCTGCGCGAGGCCGCGGCCTGGACCTGGCGCGTGAAGCTCAGCCTGTCGATGTACATCGACCTGATGACCGAGCTGCGCCGCCGCGCGCATGAGGAGGCCATCGAGGTTTTCGCCCGCAATCTCAAGGACCTGCTGCTGGCCGCGCCGGCCGGCGCCCGGCCCACGCTGGGGCTTGACCCCGGCATCCGCACCGGGGTGAAGGCCGCGGTGGTCGATGCCACCGGCAAGCTGCTCGAGACGGCCACCCTCTACCCGTTCCAGCCGAAGAATGACCTGCGCGGCGCCTCGGAGACCCTGCTGGGCCTGATCCGGCGGCACGGCATCGAGCTCATCGCCATCGGCAACGGCACCGCCAGCCGCGAGACCGAGCGGCTGGCCGCGGAGGTGATCGCCCGCCTGCCCGAGGGCATGGCGCGGCCCACGAAGGTGGTGGTCTCGGAGGCCGGCGCCTCCGTCTACTCCGCCTCGGAGCTGGCGGCGAAGGAATTCCCGGATGTCGACGTCTCGCTGCGCGGCGCGGTCTCCATCGCGCGGCGCCTGCAGGACCCGCTGGCCGAACTGGTGAAGATCGAGCCGCAGTCCATCGGCGTGGGCCAGTACCAGCACGACGTGGACCAGCGCCGGCTGGCCAAGGCGCTGGAAGCGGTGGTCGAGGACGCGGTGAACGCCGTGGGCGTCGACCTCAACATGGCCTCGGCGCCGCTGCTGGCGCGGGTGGCGGGCCTCGGCCCCTCCCTCGCGCAGGCCATCGTGAGCCACCGTGACACGCATGGCGCCTTCGCCACCCGAAAGGCGCTTCTGAAGGTGACCGGCCTCGGCCCGAAGGCCTTTGAGCAGAGCGCGGGGTTCCTGCGCATCCGCGACGGGAAGGAGCCGCTGGACGCCTCCTCCGTCCACCCGGAAGCCTATGGCGTGGCCCGGCGCATCGTGGAGGCCTGCGGCCGCGACATCCGCGCCATCATGGGCGACAGCGCCGCGCTGAAGGGGCTGCGCCCCGAGCAGTTCGCCGACGAGACCTTCGGCCTGCCCACCGTGCGCGACATCCTCGCCGAGCTGGAGAAACCCGGGCGAGACCCGCGCCCCGGCTTCCGCACCGCCAGCTTCGCCGAGGGCGTGGAGACCATGGCCGACCTGCGCCCGGGCATGCTGCTGGAGGGCACGGTGACCAACGTGGCCGCCTTCGGCGCCTTCGTGGACATCGGCGTGCACCAGGACGGGCTCGTCCACATCAGCCAGCTCGCGGACCGTTTCGTGAAGGACCCGCATGAGGTGGTGAAGGCCGGCGACGTGGTGAAGGTGCGCGTCATGGAGGTCGACGCCCCGCGCAAGCGCATCGGCCTGAGCATGCGCAAGGACGCCGGCGCCGCGCCCCGGCCCGGCCGCGGCGGCGACACCCCCTCCGCAAACCGCGCGCCGAAACCGTCCCGCCCGCCCTCCGGCAGCCCGAAATCCCCCTCCGGCGGCAAGCCGTCAGGCTCGGACATGGGCGCCCTCGGCGCGGCCCTCTCGAAGGCGATGACCCGCAAGGACTGACCGCGCCGCATCCGCCGCCTCGGGAGCCATGGCGACACCGCTCCGCCGGCACCGCGCTCACCGCCGTCGCGGAACCCTGCCGCCGCGTTGCAGGCCGCTGCAGCCGCCTCGCGCGGCGGCAGTTCCGCACACCGCCGCAGGCGCTCCGCCCAGCACCCGTGGACGCGCCGCACTGCGGTCGTGTCGCACCCCGGTCGCGCTGCATGTCGGCCCCGTTGCACTGCCACCGCTTCGCGATCGGAGCCCCGGGGGCGCGGCGCCGATCGGCCTCACCCGACGCGCGGTGTGCCGCGGCCCGAGCGGCGCCGTTTCCCCACTGCGGCGGGAGCACGGACGGCCTCCCCGGCAGAGAGCTCTGGCCCGGGTCCGGTCGGGGGCCTTGCCAATGCGCCCGGTCCGGGCCCTGCGCACATGTCCCGCGCCGGGGCAGCGCGCCCCGGACGGGCCTGCGCCTGTCTTCCGCCGGATGTGGGAGCCCGGCGCGCGGCGGGGAAAATCGCCCGCGCTCATGTTTCGGTAACCTTGATCGCTATGCTGGTGGGGGAGGCGGCCGGGGGCGGGTGCGGAGTTGGTCGAGATGCTGCACACGCTCAGGCTGCTGGCGCCGGCGCTGATTCCCTCCTGGCGGTTCTTCAGGGAGGTCGCGCCGTCGCCGCGCATCGAATATGCCCTCGTCGCGCAGCCTGACCAGCCGCCGCCGGGCTGGGCCCCGGCGCGGCCCCGGCCCGGGCATCTCCCGGTCTCGCGGATGCTGCTGCGGCTGTTCTGGAACCCGGGGTGGAACGAGACGCTCTACCTCGTCACCCTCTCCGAACGCCTCGCCGTCGCGCCCACCGCGCAGGACGCGGAGGAGATCGGCCGCCGCATCCTTCGCGATCTCGGCCCGGGGGAGGGATACCTGCGCTTCCGCCTCGTCTTCCTGCGCCGGGAGGGCGGGGGCATCACCCGCTCCGTCGCCTATCTCTCCGCGCCGATCGCCCGGACGCCGGGCGCATGAGCTTCGAGACCGCCCTGCGCGTCACCGAAGTGCTGATGGCGCTGTGCTTCCTGCAGCAGGGCGCGGAGCACATGACCGGGCTGCCGCGCGAGCGCCGGCTGTTCGCCCTGCGCAGCCTGCTCTGCCTGCCGCTGCTGGCCGGAACGGGCACGGCCTGGGCCCTGCCGGCGCTGCTGGGCGTGTCCCTGCTGATCCTCGCCCGCTTCCGCGGCCCCTACAACGGCGGGAGCGACCGGATGGGCCTGCTCATGCTCACCTGCCTGTGTGCCGCGCGGCTCGCCCCCGGGCCCACCCTCGCGGAAACCGCCTTCGCCTATCTCGCCGTGCAGCTCGTGCTGTCCTACGTCGTCTCCGGCCAGGTGAAGGTGGTCAACCCGGACTGGCGGCGCGGCGTGGTGCTGGTCGACGTGTTCCGCTTCTCGGCCTATCCGGTGTCGGAGAGCCTGCGCGGCTGGGCCGACCGGCCCCGGCTGCTGCTGGCCATGTCCTGGGCGGTGATGGGGCTGGAACTGGCCTTTCCGCTGTCGCTCCTGCACCCCGTGGCGCTGGCCTGTGCACTGGTGCTCACCGCGGCCTTTCACCTCGGCAACGCCTGCCTGTTCGGGCTGAACCGCTTCTTCTGGATCTGGCTGGCGGCCTATCCCTCCCTGCTGTGGTTCCAGCAGCGGGTGTTCGGGTGAGCGCCCCGCCGCAGCCCCGGCCCCCGCCTCCACCTCCGCCGCGCGCTGGCGCCAGCGCCCGTCGCGCGGGCCCCCGCCATGCCTCTCCCCCTCCGGCACGCAGAGACCGGACAGGAGCGGGCGGGAGAAGGCCGCATAGCGGGCCGTGGCCCCGCCGGCCTCCGCGCCTCGGGCGGGGAAGGCGGAAGCGGGCACCAAATGGTGTCTATGGCACGTCCGGGTGCCGTCTGGCACATCGGCGCCGGGGGGCTTAGCTGTGCCGCAACGACCTGCACAGTGAAGGAGACAGTCATGGAACGAACCGCCCTCGTCGTCGGCGCCAGCGGCATCATCGGCAGCGCCACCGCGGCCCAACTGGTGGCGGAGGGCTGGCCGGTTGCCGGCCTCGCGCGCCGCCCGGTGCCCCGGCCCGGCGTGACCCCGGTCGCCGCCGACCTGCAGGACCCGGCCAGCCTCGCGGCGGCGCTCGGCGGCATGGCGCCCACGCACCTGTTCCTCACCACCTGGGCCCGGCAGGCCACCGAGGCCGAGAACATCCGTGTGAACGGCACGATGATCCGCAACCTGCTCGACGCGCTGCGCCCGGCCGGCAGCCTGCAGCATGTGGCCCTCGTCACCGGGCTGAAGCACTACCTCGGACCCTTCGAGGCCTATGGCAGGGGCGTGCTGCCCGAGACCCCGTTCCGCGAGACGCAGCCGCGCCTCGACGTGGAGAACTTCTACTACGCCCAGGAGGATGCCGTGTTCGAGGCCGCCGCCCGCGACGGCTTCGGCTGGAGCGTGCACCGCCCGCACACCGTGATCGGCAAGGCGGTGGGCAACGCGATGAACATGGGCACCACCCTCGCGGTGCAGGCCAGCCTGTGCCGGGAAACCGGCCGGCCGTTCCTGTTCCCCGGCTCCGCCGCGCAATGGACCGGGCTCACCGACATGACCGACGCGCGCCAGCTTGCCCGCCACCTGCTCTGGGCCGCCACCACCCCGGCCGCGCGCGACCAGGCCTTCAACGTGGTGAACGGCGACGTGTTCCGCTGGAGCTGGATGTGGGAGCGGATCGCCGGCTGGTTCGGCATCGACCCGGTGCCCTTCGACGGCACCGTCCGCCCGCTGGAATCGCAGATGGCCGACGACGCCCCGCTCTGGCGCGAGATCGCCACGAAGCACGGCCTGGCGGAGCCCGAGCTGGCCCGCCTGGCCTCGCCCTGGCACACGGACGCGGACCTGGGCCGGCCCATCGAGGTGGTGACGGACATGTCCAAGAGCCGCCGCATGGGCTTCGCCGGCTATCAGGCCACCGATGACGCTTTCTTCGACCTGTTCACCCGCCTGCGCGCGGACCGGCTGATCCCCTGATCCGGTCCGTCCCGGCCGGGCATCTCGCAGCCCGTCGGGCGAGTCGGCGAGAAGGTCCGGACCTGCGCTCCTCCCACGCCCCGGGCCGCTGTCGCGCGGGGCCCCTGCGCCCTCGCGCGCTTCCCGCCGCACCGAACACGCAAAGGTGCGCGGGTCGTGAGAACGTCACGTTTCGCAGTGTGAACAGGGTGATAGCGGGCCGCTGCCGGGGCGGAGCCGCGCCCCGGGGCGAAATCGCCGCTGCGCGCGTGCGCGATGCCTGCTTTACTCCGCGGCCACCGCCGCAGCGCGGGCCCTGGCCGCACCGGTCGAAGGCGTGCCCCGCCCGGACCCGGCCCGGCCGGGGCGCACGACAGAAGGCCGGACACCCGGCCGGAGCCCGGAGACATCGACATGCTGGCGACCCACAGGGCGCTCTGCGCCATCACCCTCCTCCTCACCGCCTGCAGCGGCGCCGGCCGCGAAGGGGGCCCCATGGGCGTCGGGCCGGACCCGACCCTGCCCGAGCCGCGGACCAGCCTCGTGCCCACGCTCAACATCGCCCCGGCCACCGGCTGGCCCGAGGGCACCGCGCCGACCCCCGCCGAGGGCCTCACCGTACAGGCCTTCGCCACCGGGCTGGACCATCCGCGCTGGCTCCACGTCCTGCCCAACGGCGACGTTCTGGTTGCGGAGAGCAACAAGCAGCCCGCCGCGCCCTCCGGCCTGCGCTCCCTCGTGGAGGAGCAGCTGATGGCCGCCGCCGGCGCCGGGAGCCCCAGCGCCGACCGCATCACCCTGCTGCGCGACGCGGACCATGACGGCATCGCCGAGACCCGCACCATCCTGCGCGACGGGCTCACCTCGCCCTTCGGCATGGCGCTGGTGGGCGACACGCTCTACGTGGCGGACACGGACGCGCTGCTGGCCTTCCCCTACACCGAGGGCGCCACGCGGATCGACGCGCCGGCCACGCAGGTCGTCGCGCTGCCCTCCGGGCCGCCGAACCGGCACTGGACCAAGGGGCTCACCGCCGGGCCGGACGGCCTGCTCTACGTCTCCATCGGTTCGAACAGCGACCACGGGGAGGGCGGCATGGCGGCGGAAGCCGGGCGCGCCGCGATCTGGCAGGTGGACCCGGCCGCGGCGTCCGCGCGCCCCTTCGCCACCGGGCTGCGCAACCCCGTGGGCCTCGGCTTCGAGCCCGACAGCGGCGCGCTCTGGGTCGTGGTGAACGAGCGCGACGAGCTGGGCGACGACCTGGTGCCCGACTATCTCACCTCCGTGCCCGACGGCGCGAACTTCGGCTGGCCCTGGCTCTACTACGGCACCCGTCCGGACCCGCGCGTGGACCAGGACGCCCCGGGCCGCGTGACCAGCGCCCGCATGCCGGATTATGCGCTGGGGTCACATGTCGCCCCGCTGGGCCTGAGCTTCGCGCAGGGTGCCCGGCTGGGCCCGCGCTTCGCGCAAGGCGCCTTCATCGGCGAGCACGGATCTTGGAACCGGCGCCCCGCCAGCGGCTACGCCGTGGTGTTCGTGCCCTTCGTCGACGGCCGGCCGGCGGGACACCCGGTCGACGTGCTCACCGGCTTCCGCTCACCGCAAGGTGACGCCCGGGGCCGCCCGGTCGGCGTCGCCGTCGCCGCCGACGGCGCGCTGCTGGTCGCCGACGACGTGGGCAACACCATCTGGCGGGTGACCGCCGCGAAGTAGCGGCCCGGCACCGGGGATCCCCCCGCGCGGCCTGTCCTGCGCGGCCTGTGCTGCGCGGCCTGTGCTGCGCGGCCTGTGCTGCGCGGCCTGTGCTGCGCGGCCTGTGCTGCGCGGCCTGTGCTGCGCGGCCTGTGCTGCGCGGCCTGTGCTGCGCGGCCTGTGCTGCGCGGCCACCCTCGGGAGGGCCTGCAGCCCCCCGAGGGTGGCCGCGCAAGCAAGCGGAGGCGGGGGCGCCCGGTCAGACGCCCCGGCGGTTGCCCCAGATCAGGACGTGCAGTTGCGGCAGGATGCGGGGGGTGAACCAGCCGCGCCCGGTGGTGCGCTCCACCAGCCACAGAAGCCGGTCGGCCAGGGCCTGGGGGTCCACCGGCCGGTCCGGGTCCACCTCCGGGTTGCCGGGCTGAAGGTAGAGCGGCAGGCCGGGGTGGCGCGCGGCCGCGTCGCGGGCCCAGGCGAGGTCGGCCTCGTCGAAGATCACGATCTTCATCACGGTCTGCCCGGCGGGCGCCCCGGCCGCGACACAGGCGGCGAAGGCGTCCCAGTCCACCCGCTGGCCGCTGGAGGGCGGCTTCGGCGACAGGACCAGCGTGGCGAGATCGCCGAACCACGGGCGGGCCACGGAGCCCTGCGTTTCGCAGGCGAAACGATAGCCCCGCGCCCGGCCGAGGGAGATCAGCGGGCCGAAATCCTGGATGGCCGGGTTGCCGCCGGAGAGCGACACCGTGAGCGGCTGGCCGCCGGAGAGGCGTTCCACCTCGGCAAGGGCCGCGTCCGCCGTCATCGGTGCCCAGGTGCTGCGGAAGGCGCTGTCGACCGCATGCAGGCTGTCACACCAGCTGCAGCGGTAGTCGCAGCCGCCGGCGCGCACGAACACCGTCGGCTCGCCGATCAGCGCGCCCTCGCCCTGGATGGTGGGGCCGAAGATCTCGGCGATGCGCAGGGTCATGGCCGGTACTCGGCCCAGGTCTTCGGCGTTTCCGACACTTTCACCGCGGCGGTCTCCGGCCAGCGGGCCCGGCACCACTCGTAGAAGTGCAGAGCCAGGCGCTCGGCCGTCGAATGCCCGTCCAGCACGTCGGTGAGGTGCCGGTGGTCGAAGCGATCGTCGATATAGGCCTTCAGCGGCTTCAGGTCATGATAGTCACGCACGAATCCGTCGGCGGAAAGCTCCGCCGCCACCAGCTCCACCACCACGATGTAATTGTGCCCGTGCAGCCGGGCGCACTGGTGGTCGGGCGCCAGATGCGCGAGCTGGTGGGAGGCGGAGAAGTGGAATTCCTTTGAGATCCGGAACATCAGCGGCCCTCCCGGCCCGCGACGGCGGCGATCCAGAACTCCGGGTCGTCGTAGACCGTCGGGTCCGCCACGCCGGCGATGTGGAAGGCCTCGCGCCGTTCCACGCAGGTGCCGCAGCGCCCGCAATGCCGCGCGCCGCCCTTGTAGCAGGACCAGGTCTCGGCGAAGGGCGTGCCGTGGCGCGCGCCTTCGGTGACGATATCGGCCTTGGTGCGGTGCACGAAGGGGGTGGAGAGGCGCACGTCGGCATAGCCGTCCAGCGCCGCGCGCTGCATGCGATCGAAGGCCTCGGTGAAGGCGGGGCGGCAGTCGGGGTAGATGAAATGGTCGCCGCCGTGCACGGCGGTGGCCACCAGCGCATCCCCCTCCGCCGCCGCCACCCCGAAGGCGATGGCCAGCATGATGGCGTTGCGGTTGGGCACCACGGTGATGCGCATGGTCTCTTCGGCGTAATGGCCGTCCGGCACGTCGATGTCATCGGTCAGCGCCGAGCCGGTGAGGGCGGCGCCGATGGCGCGCATGTCGATGACGTGGTGCGGCACGCCCAGGCGCGTGGCGGTGGCGGCGGCGAAGCCCAGTTCCTTGGCGTGGCGCTGGCCGTAGTCGAAGGAGACCAGCCGCGAGAGCCGGCCCTCCGCCGCGACCATCTGCGCGAGCGAAACGGAATCGAGCCCGCCGGAGCAGACAACTGTCGTTTTCATTCTGAACCCTTGTTTTGATGACCGGGTAGGCTGCGACCGGTTGGGGAGGGCAGATACGCGCGTTCCGCCGCGGGTGCAACCGCTGTCCGCGCCGCCCCGGCCCCGAAGCCGCGGGGCAGGGCCACCCGGGGCGGCGCCGGGCCCGGGGTCTGCGCGTCAAGACGGGCGGGGCGGGGGCTTCGCCTGAGCCTGAGCCTGAGCCTGAGCCTGAGCCTGAGCCTGAGCCTGAGCCTGAGCCTGAGCCTGAGCCTGAGCCTGAGCCTGAGCCTGAGCCTGAGCCTGAGCCTGAGAATTCGTGGAGAGTGTGGGGGGGGCGCGTCAAGGCGGGATCGCATCGCCGCCTCGGCTGGCCCTGCCCTTCGGATCCGGGGCCGGCGCGACGAGCGCCGCGGTGCAGGGCGCGCCTTACGCACTGGGCCCGAACGGGGCGGATGACGCGGCCCCGGAGCCCACCGGTTGACGGGCCGTGCCGCCCCGGCCGCAGGGGCCGGGCGGGCCGGGATAGCAGGGGCAGGGGCGCGGCGCCCGCGCTCCTGCCCCTGTCGGATTCAGCGGTTCTGCGTCTTGCGCCAGGCCTCGAAGGCCTCGCGAGTCTCGTCCTTCGTGCAGGGGTAGAGGCCGATGATCCCGGCGCCGCCCTTCACCTGCTCGACGACGAAATCCTCGTAGACGGTCATCTCCGTCGCCTCGGCGGCCACCTCGTCGGCGATGCCGGCGGGGATGACGATCACGCAATCCGCATCGCCCACGATGATGTCACCCGGGAACACCGGGGCATCGCCGCAGCCGATGGGCTCGTTGATGGCGATGGCCTCGTTGTTGGTGAGGTTGGTCGGCGAGGAGGGGCGGGTGTGATAGGCCGGCATCTCCAGCCCGGCGATGGTGGCCGCGTCGCGGAAGCCGCCATCGGTCACCACGCCGGCGCCGCCGCGCATCATCAGCCGGGTGACGAGAATGTCCCCGGCGGAGGCGGCATCGGCCTGCTTGCGGCTGTCCATCACCAGCACGTGGCCGGCGGGGCAGGTCTCGATGGCCACGCGCTGCGGGTGCTCGGGGTTGCGGAACACGGTGAGGCTGTTGCGGTCCTCGCGGGCGGGGATGTAGCGCAGGGTGAAGGCCGGGCCCACCATGTTGCGCCCCTTCCAGCCCAGCGGCTTCACGCCCTGGATCACCTGGTGGCGCAGGCCGCGCTTGAACAGGGCGGTGGCGAGGGTCGCCACCGACACCTCCATCAGCATTTCGCGGGTAGCTTCATTCATCGGATCGGTCTCCTCGGGTCGCCCGCGGGCGCGGCGCGCCCCGGGTCGGGTCCGGACGGGTGGCGGACGAACCGCCGGGACAGGCGGTCAGGCCAGCGCGCTGGCCTTCAGGAAAGCGTCGAGCCGGCCCTGCTGGGCGTCGGTGAGCGGCCAGGCCGAGGGCGGGCGCGTGGGGCCGCAATCCTGCCCCGTGGCCAGCAGCGCGGCCTTCACGCCGGTGACATTGGTGCCGTTGAGCTCTTCGGCGCGGATGTCCTCGAAGGCGCGCATGCCGGCGATGAGCGTGTTGGCGGAGGCGTAATCCCCCGCCTCCAGCGCCGCGTGGATGGCCACGGAACGCTCCGGCCAGACGTTGATCAGCCCGGAGGTGAAGCCCCGCGCCCCCACGGCGTAGAGCGGCGGGGCCCAGACCTCGGCGAGCCCGCCGACCCAGACGATGGAGGGGTCGCAGGCGGCCTTTGCCTCGGCGAGCTTCAGCGGGTTGGGCGTGGCCCATTTCACCCCGCGCACGCCGGGCAGGGCGCAGAGATCGGCGATGGCGCGGGTGCCGATCGCGTCGTTGCGCAAATACAGCATCACCGGCAGGCCGCCGCCGGCCTCGTGCACCGCCTGCACGTAGTCGAGCGTGCCGCGCGGCGAGACGAACGGGTCCGGCGGCTGGTGGATCATCAGGGCCGTCGCCCCCGCCTCGGCCGAGGCGCGGGCGAGGCGGCAGGCATCACGGATGCCGCGGCCCACGCCGGCCAGCACCGGGGCGCGGCCGTCCACCAGGGCCACCACCTCGCGGACCATGGTGCAGGCCTCCTCGGTGGTGAGGGCGTAGAACTCGCCGGTGTTTCCGTTGACCACCGGCATGTGCACCCCGGCGGCCAGCGCGCGGTCGATGATCGGGGCGAGCCGCGCAGGCGCGATCTCGCCTTCCGCGTCATAGGGCGTCACGAGGATGCCGGAAATGCCGGTGAGGGCGGTGTCGAGGTCGAGCGCCATGGGGGCCTCCCTGCAGGTGGGCGTAGGGGCGGGTGAGCGGGGGGTCAGAAGATGTCGGGCTCGCCTGCGGCGGGGCCGAAGCCGCGTTCGAGATAGTCGAAGTCGCAGCCCTTGTCGGCCTGGGTGACATGTTGCGAGAACATCCAGCCCCAGCCCCGGGCGAAGCGCGGCTCGGGCGGCACGCGGGCTTCGCGACGGCGGGCGATCTCGGCCTCGTCCACCAGCATGTCGAGCCGACGCGCCGGCAGGTCCATGCGCACGATGTCGCCGGTCCTGAGCAGCGCCAGCGGCCCGCCGATATAGGCCTCGGGCGCCACATGCAGCACGCACGCGCCGTAGGATGTGCCCGACATCCGCGCGTCCGAAATCCGCAGCATGTCGCGATGTCCCTGCTTGATCAGCGCCTTGGGGATGGGGAGCATGCCCCATTCCGGCATGCCCGGCCCCCCCTGCGGCCCGGCGTTGCGCAGCACCAGCACGTGGTCGGGGGTGACCTCGAGGTTTTCGTCGTCGATGGCCTTCTTCATCTCCGGGTAGCTGTCGAACACCAGCGCCGGGCCCTCGTGCACGTGGAACTTCGGGTCGCAGGCGGCGGGCTTGATCACCGCGCCGTCGGGGCAGAGGTTGCCGCGCAGCAGCGCCAGCGAGCCTTCGTGGTAGACCGGGTTGGAGAGCGGGCGGATCACGTCGTCATTGTAGACCACGGCGCCTTCGAGGTTCTCGCCCATGGTCTTTCCGGTGACGGTGAGGCAGGAGGTGTCGAGCCGCGCCTCCATCTGCTTCATCAGCGCGCGCAGGCCGCCGGCGTAGAAGAAATCCTCCATCAGGTAGTCCTTGCCCGAGGGGCGGACATTGGCGATGAGCGGCGTCGTGCGGCCCAGCTCGTCGAGGTCGTCGAGGGTGAAGTCCACGCCCGCGCGCCGGGCCATGGCGATGAGATGGACCACCGCATTGGTGGAGCAGCCGGTGGCCATGGCGATGATGGCGGCGTTGCGCACCGCGCCCGCCGTCACGATCCTGTCCGGGGTGAGGTCGGTCCAGACCATGTCGACGATGCGGCGGCCACACTCCGCGGACATGCGCTGATGCCCGGCATCGGCCGCCGGGATGGACGAGGCGCCGGGCAGGGTGAGGCCCATCGCGTCGGTGATCGCGGTCATGGTCGAGGCGGTGCCCATGGTCATGCAGGTGCCCACCGAGCGGGCGATGCCGCCCTGGATGCCCAGCCATTCGTCATCCGAGATGTTGCCGGCGCGGCGCTCGTCCCAGTATTTCCACGCGTCCGAGCCCGAGCCGAGGATGCGCCCGGCGTAATGCCCGCGCAGCATCGGGCCGGCGGGCAGGTAGATCATCGGCACGCCGGCGGTGAGCGCGCCCATCACCAGGCCGGGGGTGGTCTTGTCGCAGCCGCCCATCAGCACCACGCCGTCGAGCGGGTGCGAGCGGATCATCTCCTCCGTCTCCATCGCCAGCATGTTGCGGTAGAGCATGGAGGTGGGCTTGGTGAAGCTCTCGTCCACCGAGAGCGAGGGCAGTTCCACCGGAAAGCCGCCCGCCTGCAGCACGCCGCGCTTCACGTCCTGCGCGCGCTCTCGGAAATGCCCGTGGCAGGAGTTCAGCTCCGACCAGGTGTTGAGGATGCCGATCACCGGCCTGTCGCGGAAATCCTCCTCGGCATAGCCGAGCTGCATCATGCGCGAACGGTGCCCGAAACTGCGCAGGTCATCGGGGCCGAACCAGCGCGCGGAACGCAGATCCTTCGGGCTTTTGCGGGTATTGGCGGCCATTCGAGTTGCCTCTCCTCCGATATCTCTTGCTTCATGTATGCGCAATCATCTGCCGGGATGTCAATCAGGCCATGCGAAATTATCGTCAGGACGCGGGGTGGCGGGGAATCCTTGACAGGCTTCGCCGGCCCGTGCTCTTGTCTATGTATGCGCTTACATAAGGCGCCTCCGGACGGAGTGACGCCGGTTGCAATAACCAGCCGCGGGAGCGGTCGAAGGGAGGAAGAAGAATGAAACTTGCACGCAGAACGTTTCTTGCGGCCGCGTCGGCGGCTGCGCTGCTGGCCCAGCCGCTGGTGGCCGATGCCCAGTCCCTGCCGCGCAACATGCGCATGGTGATCGGCTCCACCTCGACGGGCGGCGACACCTACCAGAATTCCGCCATCGTGGCGGACGCGCTCTCCGAGAAGCTGGGCATCAACATCAAGGTCGATGCGGTGGGCGCCACGGAGGCCTTCAAGGCGCTGGCGCGCGACCGGCGCGGCACCACCATCATGGTGTTCCACGACCAGTCCTACCTGGCCAATCTCTACGGGGTGACCGGCTACGGAGACCCGTTCGAGGAGTTCGTCGTCGGGCCCACGCTGGCGATCAACCCGGGCAACGCCTATCTGGTGCCGGCCGATTCGCCCTATCACTCGATGGAGGACATTCTGGCCGCGGCCGAGGCCGGCACCCGGGTGCGCGTGGCCATCCAGCCCGGCGGCGTGTCCGAGATCGGCTTCTCCGCGCTGAAGAACGCCGCGCGGCTGCGCGCGCCCGGCTCGGAGGAGAACATCGTGCCGGTGAACACCGGCTCGCAGTCCGACAAGAACCAGGCGATGTGGGATGATCTCGCCGACGTGATCAACGGCTCCATCCAGGCCAACGAGCAGTTCACCCAGCTGCCCCCGACGACGCGAAGGCGATGCGCTTCGTCTGGATCACCGCGCGACCCGAGACGCTGGAGCAGGCGCCGGAGGCCGGCATGGGCGGCACCAGCCGCGACGACATGCTGAAATACGCCAGCCCGAAGACCAGCGTGACCCTCGACGGCGAGACGGACTTCACCTTCGACAAGGAATTCTTCCTGCTGTTCAACAAGGACATGGACCCGGAGGCGATGGCGGCCATCGATACGGCGCTTTCCGAGATCTATGCCGACGGCACGGTGGAGACGCGCCAGAAGGAAGCCTTCTTCATTCCCGACTACCTGCCGGCGGAGAAGGCCCGGGCGCACCTGCGCGAGAAGCGCGACACCTACGAGAAGGTGATCTCGGAAATCTCCGGCAAGAGCTGAGCGCCGGGCGCACCATCCTCCGGCCCGCCCGCACCGGGCGGGCCCCCAGTTTCCGGGAGGCAGCCGCATGGGCGATCTCACCCACGTGACCATCGCATTCGAAACCTCGCATCTCGTGTTTCCGACCCTCATCGCGGGGTTCTGGTTCTGCTGGGCCTCGCGATCCTGCTGCGGGACAGGGCCCGCATCGCGGCGTCCGGGGCCGCCTGGCGGCAGACGTTCGCGGCGATGGACAAGCCGCGCTTCCTCGGCACCATCGCGCTCACCCTGGTGTATTTCTCCGCCATGGTGCCGGTGGGCGACCTCTGGCCGAACACCGGGCTGGGCTTCCTGATCTGCTCCATTCCCTATGTCGCGGGCACGGGCCTGTTGTTCATGCATGACCGCTCCTGGCGCCAGGCGGTGCCGCTGGCCATCGTCGCGCTGGCCGGGCCCACCTTCGTGTGGTGGCTGTTCACCTATCCGCTGTTCCTGACCCTGCCCTGAGAGGCCGACATGTTCGAATTCATCACGCCGCTCTTCGTGTCGCTGATCCTTGGCGGCACGCTGGTGGGCATCATCTTCGGCGCCATTCCGGGCATGACGGCGACGATGGCCGTGGCCATCTCGCTGCCGCTCACCTATTCGCTGGGGCTGGAGAACGGGCTGGCGCTGCTGCTCGGGCTTTACGTGGGCGGGATCTCGGGCGGGCTGGTGCCGGCCATCCTGCTCGGCATTCCCGGCACGCCCAGTTCCATCACCACCACCTTCGACGGCTACCCGATGGCACAGCGCGGCGAGGGCGAGGCGGCGCTGCGCATCGGCATCATCTCCTCCTTCGTGGGCGGGATCATCAGCCTCGCGGTGCTGTGGCTCTTCGCGCCCACGCTGGCGGATTTCGCCATCAAGTTCTCCTACGTGGAGAAGTTCCTCATCATCCTCTTCGCGCTCACGGTGATGGCGGCGCTGTCCTCGGACATGCTGCTGGGCATCTTCTCCGGGGTGCTGGGCATCTTCGTGAGCCTGATCGGCGTCTATGACGTCTCCGACGGCGGCAACGGCAAGCTGCGCCTGGTGCCGCCGGGCTGGGAGTACTGGCTGGACAGCGGCTTCTCCCTGCTGCCGGTGCTGATCGGGCTGTTCGGCCTCGCCGCCATCCTGGAGCAGGCGGAGCTGGGCGTGCCGCGCGGGCATTCCGCGAAGGACATCAAGGTGGGCAGGCATTCCGCCTTCTCCTTCTCGGTGTTCCGCGGCCAGGCGGTGAACCTGGTGCGTTCCAGCGCCATCGGCACCTTCGTGGGCATCCTGCCGGGGGTGGGGGGCTCTGCCGCCTCGATCATCGCCTACACCAACGCGAAGACCTTCTCGCGCCACCCCGAGCGCTTCGGCAAGGGCGAGCCGGCGGGCATCATCGCCTCGGAATCGGGCAACAACGGCCTCACCGGCGGGGCGCTGGTGCCGCTGCTGTCGCTCGGTATCCCGGGCGATTCGACCACCGCGCTGCTGATCGGAGCCTTCACCCTGCAGGGGGTGCAGGTCGGCCCTGTTCATCGGCAACAACCCGGGCACCTGGAACGCGATGATCGTGGCCATGCTGATCGCCAACGTGGCGATGCTGGTGATGATGTATGTGGCGATCCGCTGGTTCGCGCGGTGGTCACCATTCCCAAGCACATCCTGTTCCCGGTGATCCTGATGATGTGCGTGATCGGGGCCTACACCATCAACTACGGCATCATGTTCGATGTCTGGACGCTGGCCATCTTCGGCTGTTCGGCTGGCTGGCGGTGAAGCTGCGGCTGGAGATCGCGCCCTTCATCATCGGCTTCATCCTGGGGCCCTCGGCGGAGATCTACTTCGTCAAGAGCCTCGAGAGCTTCGGCGACGTGACGATCTTCTTCACCAAGAGCTGGATCGCGGTGCTGCTGTGGGCGCTGATCCTGGGGTCGGTCGTGCTCTCGGTGCTGCTGGCACGCAAGGCGCGGCGCGGGGAGGGCTCTTGAACTCCCCCCGCGCGGGCAGGATGATGGCCGGGATGGACACGAAGGACGATCAGCACAGGCCGCCGGCGCCCAGGCGCAGCGCCTCCCGGGGCGTGACGATGGAGGCCGTGGGCCGGCTGGCCGGCGTGTCGCAGGTGACGGTATCGCGCGCGCTGAGCGACCCCGCCAAGGTCTCGCCCGCCACGATGGCGCGGATCCGCGAGGCGATCGAGCTCACCGGCTACGTGCCGAATGCGCTGGCGGGGCGCTGGCCTCCAACCGCTCGAAGCTGGTCTCCGCGCTGGTGCCCTCCATCACCAACGTGGTCTACTCCTCGATGATCCAGGCCTTCGCCGCGGGCATGCGCGACAGCGGCTACCAGATCATGCTGTCGGAGACGGGCTTCACCCCGACGGAGGAGGAGGAGCTGGTCGCCGCCCATCTCTCGCGCCGGCCGGACGCGATGCTGCTCACCGGCATCCACCATTCCGCCCGCACGCGGCGGATGCTGCTCGGCGCCTCCATCCCGGTGGTCGAGGTGTGGGACATCACCGATTCCCCCATCGACCTCTGCGTGGGCTTCTCCCACATCGAGACCGGCCGCGCGGTGGCGGATTTCGCCTACGAGGCCGGCCACAGGCGAGCCGGCGTGGTCTCGGCCGGCGACGAGCGCGCCCGCCGCCGCATCGACGCCTTCTCCGAGCGCTTCACCCAGCGCAGCGGCGTGGCGGTGGGCCAGGCGCTGTTCCCGGCGCAGGCCAGCCTGGAATGCGGCCGCAACGGGCTGTCCCGGCTGATCGACGAGCAGGGGCTGCGCGACGGCCTGGTGTTCTGCAGCTCCGACCTGCTGGCGCATGGCGTGCTGATCGAGGCGCAGGCCCGCGGCCTGTCCGTGCCCGGCGAGATCGCGGTAATCGGCTTCGGCGACCAGGATTTCGGCGCCTGGACCACCCCCGCCATCACCACGGTGCGGGTGGACCGCGCCGCCTTCGGCCACGCCGCCGCCCAGGCGCTGCTGCACCGGTTCGAGGGCCGCACCGACGGGGCCAGCGTGATCGACCTCGGCTTCGAGATCGTGCGGCGCGGCTCCGCCTGAGCCCCTCCCGGCCGCCGGGACGATCGCGTCCCCGACCCCACAACCGCCTGACGCCCTGACCGCTGCGCCCTCCGGTGCGCACGGCTTGCCGCCTGCCCCTCGCACGTCCGGGCCCTCGCGCCCCGACCCGCTTCAGGCGGCCGGACCGGCGCGTGGCCGCGCGCCGCGCTCTTCGCGTCGGATGCCGCCCCGATCCCGACGCAGGGGACGTCTGCGGCAAACCGGAGCCGGTGGGTCTTCCCGATACCGGCATGGATGCCCGGGCGGCGGGCGTCTCCGCAGCCCGCCGCCCCGCGCGCCTGAGCCGCCCGGCGCCTGCGCCCGGGGGGCCGCATCACGCCGGACCCGGAGCAACCTTCTCCCATGCCGGCCCGGATGCAGCGGGGCCCAATATCTCCGCTGCGTCGCCCGTTTGCGGGGCGCGGGCCCCGCTCTGCGTCATCGGTTCATCGCGTTACCGCGTCGTCGTGCGGCCGGGCCACCGGGCCGGCGGATCAGCGGGTCGGCTGCCGGGCGGGGCGAAATTGTCGCCGGCCGTCATTTTCCAGTTGCGTGAATCGCATAAAGTACGAACTATATTTTTATGTACAGACTTTCAGTTGATATCGGCGGAACGTTCACGGACGTGGTGCTGGAAGGCCCACGATCGCATCGCTCAAGACGCTGACCACGCCCGACGCGCCGGAAATCGGCGCGATGACGGGCATTGCGGAGCTGCTCGACAGCGAGGGCCTCCGCCTGACCGATGTCTCTGCCGTGATCCACGGCACGACGCTCGCCACCAACGCGCTGATCGAACGCCGGGGGGCGAAGACCGCCTTCATCACCACCGAGGGGTTCCGGGACATCCTGGAAATGGCCTACGAGAAGCGCTTCGACCAGTATGACACCGACCTGCAGCTGCCCGTGCCGCTGGTGCCGCGCGACCTGCGGCTGACGGTGCGCGAGCGGATGGACGCCGCCGGAGCCCCGCTCATCGCGCCCTCGCAGGCGCAGATGGACGCGCTCGCCTCGCGGCTGATCGCCGAGGGTGTGGAGGCGGTGGCCATCGGGTTCCTGCATGTCTGCGCCAACCCCGCGCATGAGCTGCTGGTGGCACAGTGGCTGCGCGCGCGCCTGCCGGAGCATGTCACCATCTGCCTGAGCTCCGAGGTCTCCCCCGAGATCCGCGAATACGAGCGCTTCTCCACCGTCTGCGCCAATGCATATGTACGGCCGCTGATGTCGCGCTACCTGCACCGGTTCGCCAGCGGGCTGCGCGGGCAGGGCTTTGCCGGGGAGTTCCTGCTGATGCTCTCCGGCGGCGGGCTCACCACGCTGGAACAGGCGGCGAAAACCCCCATCCGGCTGGTGGAATCCGGGCCGGCCGGGGCGTGGCCCTCGGGGTGCGCGTCTCGCGCGAGACCGGGTGCGAGCGGCTGCTGGCCTTCGACATGGGCGGGACGACGGCGAAGATCTGCTTTCTGGAGCACGGCGTTCCGGCCACGGCGCGGCGCTTCGAAGTGGCCCGGGCCTGGCGCGACATGAAGGGCAGCGGCCTGCGGTGGCGTGCCCACCACGGAGCTGGTGGAAATCGGCGCCGGCGGCGGCTCCATCGCGCGGCGTGACGACATGGGCCGGCTGGCCGTGGGGCCGAAGAGCGCGAGCTCGGTGCCCGGCCCCGCCTCCTACGGCCGGGGCGGCACGGCCCCCACCATCACCGACGCGAACGTGGTGCTGGGCAAGCTGCGCCCGGAGGGCTTCGCCGGCGGCAGCTTCGCGCTGCGCCCGGACCTCGCCGCGCAGGCGGTGGAGCGGGACGTGGCAGCCCCGCTGGGCCTGAGCAGCACCGCCTGGGCGGCGGCCGGCATCGTGGAGATCGGCGAGGAGGCGATGGCGAATGCCGCGCGGGTTCATGCCATCGAGCAGGGCAAGGATGTCACCCGCTACCACCTGATGGCCTCGGGCGGCGCCGGGCCGCTCCACGCGGTGCGCATCGCCGAGAAGCTGGGCATCACCCGGGTGATCATTCCCGCCGACGCTGGCGTGGGCTCGGCCGTGGGCTTCCTCTCCGCCCCGGTGGCCTATGAGGTGGCGCGCACCGTGCTCACGCTCACCGAGCGTGTGGACCTTCCCGCCCTCGCCGCCCTGCAGGACGCGATGGCGCAAGAGGCGACCGGCGTGGTGGGCCCCGCGCTGGCACCGGGCGCGCCGGTGCACATCTCCCTCGCCGCCGAGCTGCAGTACCAGGGCCAGGGCCACGCGGTGCGCGTGCCGCTCGCCTCCCCGCTGCGCTCCGGAGAGGACATCGCGCGGATGACCGCCGCCTTCCACGCCGCCTACCGCACCATCTACGGCACCGACATGCCGGCGAACCCGGTGGAACTGGTGGCCCTCAGCCTCACCGCGCAGGGCGACGCCCCGCCGATGCGCGCGGTGCCGCCCGCGCCGCCGGCGCGGCGGGCCGGGCGGCGGCCCATGTGCAGGTGTTCGACCCCGCCGTGGGTGCGGACGTGGCCTTCGGCCTCCATGCCCGCGACGCGCTGCCCGCGGGCGCGCGCTTCGACGGCCCTTCCTGGTTCAGGAGGCCCAGACCACCACCTACGCGCCCGCGGGCTGGTCCGCCGAGGTCCACCCCCGGCCACCTGATCCTGACACGGGAGAGCGGGCATGAGCCTGGAGAACGGCGCCCTCGGGGATGCGGAGGTCATCGCCCTCAACGTGATGTGGAACCGGCTGATCTCGGTGTGCGAGGAACAGGCCAACGCGCTGCTGCGCGTCGCCTTCGGCGCCATCGTGCGCGAGGCGGGGGACCTTTCGGCCGGCGTGTTCGACGCCGGGGGCCGCATGATGGCCCAGGCCGTCACCGGCACCCCGGGCCATGTGAACACCATGGCCCGTTCGGTGAACGCCATGCTCGCCCATGTGCCGGCGCGGACGCTGGCAGAGGGCGACGTGCTGGTCACCAACGACCCCTGGCTGGGCGCGGGGCATGTGTTCGACTTCGTCGTCGTCACCCCGGTGTTCCGCGGCGGGCGGATCGTCGCCTATCTCGCCTCCACCTGCCACGTGGTGGACGTGGCGGGCTGGGCTGGTCGGCGGAGGCGCGCTCGTGTTCGAGGAGGGCGTGGTCATCCCCGTCACCCGGCTGCGCAAGGCCGTGCTCAACGACGAGCTGCTCGACATCGTCGCCACCAATTCCCGCGTCCCGCGCGAGGCGCGCGGCACATCATCTCGCTGATGGCCTGCAACGACGAGGGCGCCCGCCGCCTCACCGACCTGATGGACGAATACGCCATCGCCGGGCTGGAGCGGCTGGCCGGCTTCATCTTCGAGCGCTCGCGCGGCGCGATGCTGGACGCGGTGGCCGCGGTGCCGGAGGGGGTGTACGAGAACACCATCCGGCTGGACGGCTACGACGCCCCCCTCACCCTGCGCGCCCGGATGACCGTGGGCGGCGGGCGCATCGCCGCGATCTCGCCGGCTCGGACCGCGCGCTCGACAAGGGCGTGAACTGCCCGCTGGTCTACTCGCAGGCCTATGCCTCCTTCGGGATCAAGGCGCTGGTGCGCCGCATGTGCCACAACCACGCCTCGCTGGGCTGATCGAGATCACCGCGCCGCCGGGGCTGGTGTGAGCGCCGAGCGCCCGCGCCCGGTCACCGCGCGCCACGTGGTGGGCCAGGCCTGCGGACCTGATGCTGGGCTGCCTCGCCCGGCCTTGCCCGGCCGGGTGCTGGCGGAGAGCGCGGGTGCGCTCTGGGTGCTGGCGA